>JAQGIN010000293.1 GCA_028291125.1 Caulobacter sp. | reverse complement strand
GGGCGAACATTTCGGCCAGGGTGGTGAAGCGATAGGTCTTGGGATCGATCTGGTCCCTGAACTCGCCGTTGTTCCACAGATTGACCGGCAAGGCGGTGGCCGCCCCGGGATGCTCGGTGGTCGGGGTCGGCTTGATCAGGGTGATCTGGCCGTCCTGGGTTCCCGGTTTGAAGGTGTAGACGGTGGCCTCGAAGCCGTCCGACGACAGCACCATCAGATGGCCGGACGCGTCGAAGGCCAGGTTGACCGGGTCGAGGACGTGATCGCGAACGATCTCCAGGCCGCCGTCTTTCGACCAGCGCCAGATCCGCTGCTTGTTGCGCTCGACGAAATAGAGCTTGCCGGTCGCGTCGACCGCCGCGCCGGAGATCGAATAGAAGCCGGTCTCCAGCTTCTCGACCGGACCGACGCCTGGCGGTGAGGCCGGCGGGGTCGGCGCGACCGGCTGGGCCGGCACGTCGAGCACGGCGAACTCGCGCTCGCGCACCTCCAGCTTGTGGGTCATGTCCTGCAGCATGTTTTCGAACGGGAACTTGCTGGCCCGCGCATAGGTGCCGCAGCCGTTGGCGTCGCAGGTGGCGAAGCCGCTCTCGGCGTTGACGTGGACGTTGCGGAACCGGATGTCGCCCGAATTGTAGAGCTTGACCGCCGCGACCGACGGCTTGATCGACCGGGTGACGCGGTAGCCGTGATAGTTGGCGAACAGGATATTGCGCGAGTTGCGGATCTCCAGCGACACGGTGTCGACGCCGTCGCGGACCTCCTGCTCGGTCTGCGGGGCCAGGAACTCCCAGTTCTCCACGCCGTCGAGCACGATCTCGGCCCGCACGTGGTGCTCGGCCGACAGCTCGTAGACGTGGCCCGGGGTCTTGGTGTTGGTGACGTAGAAGCCGGCCTGGCTGAAGGTGTTGGGGCTCCAGACGTCGAAGAAGACGCCGCCGCCGCCGTCGGTCACCCAGATGCTGGGATACTGGCCGTCCCAGCGGTTCTTGGGATCGGAGATGTCGAGCCGCTTGCCTTCGCCCATGAAGGTGCCGCCGCCGCCCTGGATCTTGACGTCGTTGACCAGGGAGTTGGCGCCGGCCTTCCACAACAGGTTGGTGGCGCGCGGATTGAAGCCGCCGGTGAACAGGCCCAGGCCCGAGACCATGGCGTCGCCGCCCTTGGCGCTCTCGACCAGCGCCTTGGGCTCGCCGACCCCGGCATAGGCCGGCAGGCCGTCGGGCAGGACCAGCTGGGTCAGGTTCGGGTGCAGGCCGATCAGCACGGTGTCGGGCTTCAGCTTCAGGGTGTCGCTGACGATGTAGCGGCCCATCGGGAAATACAGCACCCGGTGGCCGTCGATGGCCTTTTGCAGGACGGCGGTGTCGTCGGTGGCGCCGTCGCCCTTGGCCCCCAGGGCCTGGACATTGGTCCACTGGGCGATCGGCGGCTGGGCGCGGATCGCCCGGGTCGGTTTCGGCAGGACCTTGAGCGGCGTCGCCTCCATCTTGGTGGCGAACTGGCCGGTCGCGCCCAGGCCCGGCAGGGTCAGGCCGTAGTTGAACGCCTTGACCTGATAGCGCGCGCCGGCCCCAGCCACCGTCTTGCCGCTGCGGCGGAAGCGGGCGAAGGTCGGGACGTTGCTGGCGACGGCGTTGTCGAAGCCGACCTGGGTGAAGGCGTTGCCCTCGTTGCTGATGATCACCGCGGCCTTGGAGACGTTCTCGAAGCGGACGTCCTTGCCCCACAGCGAGTCGTCATAGCCCTCGTCGATCTCGATCCCGACCGGGACGTTCTTGATGCCGACATTGACCAGGGTCAGGTCGGCCTCGTGCTCGCGGATGGCCGCGTCGCGCTGGCCCTCGAACTGGGAGTCGACCAGGGTGTACTGCCAGGCCGGCGAGGTCTTCTCGGTCAGGATGCCGTAGCGGCCGCCATAGAAATGCAGATCCTCGCCGACATTGCCGACCTGGTAGACCCCCGCCAGGGCCGAGCCGAGGTGGAAGTCGATATGGCTGAGGAAGCTGTGCTGCGCGGTGCGGGCCCGCACCGCGGCGGTGGCCGGATTGCCGGCGCCGATCTCGAAATCGACATTGCTCAGCGCCGAATAGAAGGTGCTGGAGGTGGCGTCGAAGATCTTGTCGTTGAACGGCGTGCTGGTCGGCGGCGGCACGGCCGCGCGGCCGACGCCGTACTGATCCTCGCCGGTGAACAGGAACATGTTGGCCACGCCGGTCTGGAAGCCGGGCGTGTTGTCGGCCAGCACGAACACCGGGCGGGTGGGCCCGACTCCGTAGATGCGCACGGCCGGCCAGATGAAGATGGTGCGGCTGATGCGGTAGCGGCCGGACGGCAGGAACACCACGCCGCCGATCTTCTTCTTCGCCGCCGCGTCGATCGCCGCCTGGATCGCCTGGGTGTCGTCGGTCCGGCCGTCGCCCTTGGCCACCACGGTGATGGCGTTGGGATCGTCCGGCTTGGCGACCAGGACCGAGGTCGAGGCCGCGTGGGCGGGAAAGGCGGCGAAACAGAGCGCGGCCGCGGCCGCCATCAGCTTGGATCTCACCGGAGTCCCCCTCACGCTGTTCATAATCGCGGGTCCGACGGAAGCGCGCCGCGGGATCCTAGCATCGGTGAGTAGCGGTGAAATCCGCGCCCCACACCTGCGACCATGGTCGTATAGGCGCGACCTGGAACCCGCCCGATCCTGCATCGGAAGGAGAACCCTCGATGCTGATCCATGCGTTCGCCGCCTTGGCGCTGCTGTCGAGCGCCGCCGACGGCCAGCCCGCCGCTCCGCCGCCCGCCCCGGCCGCGCCCGGCCCCGCCGTCGTCAGCCTGTGGCCCCAGGGCGCGCCCGGCGCCGAACGCCGGTCCCAGGAGCCCGAGGTCGTGCGGGACACCTATGTGAGCAACGTCCACAGCCCCTCCCTGACCGTCTTCCAGGCCGATCCCAGCCACGCCAACGGCGCCGCGGTGATCGTCGTGCCCGGCGGCGGCCATCGCATGCTGGTCTTCGTCAACGAGGGCATGGGGCCGGCCAAGGCGCTCAACCGCTACGGCGTCACCGCCTTCGTCCTCAAATACCGCCTCGCCCGCGACCCGGGGTCGACCTACACCATCGAAGGCGACGCCGCCGCCGACCTGCGCCGCGCCGTCCGCTGGGTGCGGGCTCACGCGGCGGACTACGCCGTCGACCCGAACCGGATCGGCGTCATGGGCTTCTCGGCCGGCGGCGAGTTGGTGTCGCTGGTCGCCGACAACCCCGCGCCGCCCCAGCCCCGCGTCGCCGATGCGATCGACGCCGTCAGCGCTCGGCCAGACTTCCAGGTGCTGGTCTATCCAGGGCCGCTCGGCGTCCCGGCCCAGGCCGCGGCTGGCGCGCCGCCGGCCTTCATCACCGCCGGATCGCTGGACCAATGCTGCGCGACGCCCGCCATGACCCTCTACAGCCAGCTGCGGGCGGCTGGCGTCTCGGCCGAGCTGCACCTGTTCGCCGACACCGACCACGCCTTCAATCTCGGGACCCGGTCCGAGCGCGTCTCTATCCTGCACTGGCCCGACCGGCTGGCCGACTGGCTCGGCGACGGCGGCTGGCTGCGCCAACGGCCGGTGGCGGCGCCTAGCCCGCCCCGGCGGTAGGCGCCGTCAGGCGGTCACCACCACCCCGTCCATGACCCGCACGGGCCAGGCCGTCAGGCTGGCGCCGACGCAGGGGCCGCCCCGGCAGAGACCGGTGGTCGGCTCGAACACCGCGCCATGCCAGCCGCAGACCACGTGGCCGTCGGGCGACAGATAGTCGTCCAGCGTCTTGGCCAGCGGCAGGCCCATGTGCGGGCAACGGTCGACATAGCCCGACACCCCATCGCCGACGCGAACGACGAAGCCATGGAAATACCGCTCGCCGATCTGCAGGACGAAGTTGCGCGCGCCGGGATCGGCGAGATCGCTCAGGGCGCAGAGCTTGACGCCGGCCGGCGTGCAGTCGAGCCGGCCCGCGCCGTCCGGACCGGTCACGACGCCGGCCGGTCGGCGTCCGGCTGCCGATCGGGATGGGCCAGGCGGAAGGCCGGGTGCTCCGACGCCAGGGCGGCGATGCGGCGCACCTTGGGAAACGGCGTCAGATCAACGTCGAAGCGTTGGGCCGAATAGACCTGGGGGATCAGGCAACAGTCGGCCAGGCCCGGTTGATCGCCGAAGCTCCAACCGCGCGCCGGCAGCAGCGCCTCCAGCGCGACGAAGCCCCGCGTCGACCATTCGGAGATCCAGGCCGTCACCGCCGGCTCCGAGGCGTGAAGATCTTCACGTAACCGCTTGAGAACCCGAAGGTTGTTCAGCGGATGCATGTCGCTGGCGACGATCGCGGCCAGGGCCCGGACATGCGCCCGCCCGAACGGATCGCGCGGCAGCAGCGGCGGCTGGGGAAAGACCTCGTCCAGCCATTCGATGATCGGCAGGCTCTGGATCAACACGCGGCCGTCGACCTCCAGCGCCGGAACCAGGCCTTGGGGCTGGATGGCCCGATAGCCAGCGGCCCCCTGCTCGGCCTTGCGCAGGTCGATCGTCGCCTGTTCGACGTCGAGTCCCTTCAAGGCCAGGGCGATGCGCACCCGATAGGCGGCCGTCGATCGCCAATAGCCGTGGAGCCGCAGTTGCATGGCGAACCTCAGCGCGCGGGCTGGATGACGGCGCGGCAGGCGCCGAAGCCGATGGACGCCCGCCCTGGGGCCCGCGCCCGGGCCGACATCGCGATCTCGTCGCCGTCCTCGAGGAACCGCCGGGTCTCGCCGTTCGGCAGGGTCAGAGGCTTGGCCCCGCCCTCGGTGATCTCCAGCAGACTGCCGAAACCGCTCGGGTCGCGGCCCGAGATCGTGCCGGTGCCCAGCAGGTCGCCGGGATGCAGGTCGCAGCCGTTCGAGGCGTGGTGGGTGAGGATCTGGGCGACCGTCCAGTACATGTTCAAGGCCGCCCCCTGGCTGAGGCGATGCGGCGCGGTCGCGTCCCGCCGCATCGCCGCGGTCAGCAGATGGACCTCCAGGTCGACGGCCAGGGCCCCGGCCGCCTGGTCGGCCTCGTCCCAGAGATAGTCGAGCGGCCGCGGATCGCCGTCGGGACGCGGCGGCTGGGCGATGCGGAACGGGGCCATGGCCTCGACGGTGACCACCCAGGGCGAGATCGTGCTGT
>JAQGIN010000283.1 GCA_028291125.1 Caulobacter sp. | reverse complement strand
TCGCGCGAGGCGGCGATGAACCGGTCGCGCACCGCGTCGCGCTGGGCCGGGTCGACCCGGACGAACAGCTTGTCGGGGGTCTCCATGTCCGCGACCGTCAGGCCGGTCAGCGTCAAAAGGTCGCTGGACCATTCGATCCGGCCGGTGGCGGGCTCGTAGCTCCACAGGCCGACCCCGGCGGCCTCGGCCAGCAGTTCGCGGGTGCGGCGCGCCGTGGCCAGCTCGGCCTTGCGGGCGACCTCGGCGGTGATGTCACGCAGGACGCCGATCATCTCGTCGTTCGGGCCGAGGCGGGAATGGCCCTGCAGCCACACCCAGCCGCCGCCCTTGCATGCCACCTTCAACCGGCTGACCGTCGCGCCGGTGTCGCGGATCTCCCGGGCGGTGCGGCGGAATTCGGCGTGGCTGCCCTCGTGGACGAAGTCGATGCACGGCTGGCCCAGCAGCTCGTCGGCCGACCAGCCGGTCAATCGGGTCCAGGCGGCGTTGACGATCGTGAACCGGCCGTCCACGGCCACCGCGAACAGATCCTGCGAGTTCTCGAAGAACCAGCGGGCGCTCATCGCCTCGCCGAACGGGGCGGACAACGGCGCGCGTTCCACGGGGTTGGGGGCGTCCGACATCGAGACTCCGGAAATCGAAGCGGCGATGGTGAGGGGTAAGGGTAAACTTAAGGTTGGCGTCGCGTATCGTCGTTCGGCGATTCCGCGACTTTGCGGCCTCAGACCTCGGCCCACATCCGCAACAGGTTGTGATAGGTCCCGGTCAGCGACAGGACGGCCGCATCGGCCGGCCCCGCCGTCCGCGACACCCGCTGGATGGCCACGTCCATGTCGAGCAGCAGGGCCCGCTTGGCGTCGTCGCGCACCAGGCTCTGGATCCAGAAGACGCTGGCGGTGCGGGTCCCGCGGGTGATCGGCGTCACGTGATGCAGGCTGGAGGCGGGATAGAGGATCATGTCGCCGGCCGCCAGCTTGACCACGTGGCTGCCATAGAGGTCGTCGACCACCAGCTCGCCGCCATCATAGTCCTCGGGCTCGCTGAGGAACAGGGTGGCCGACAGGTCGGTGCGCAGGCTGGCGCCGGTGTTGGGATCGCGGCGGATGGCGTTGTCGATATGGTCGCCGAAGCCCTGGCCCTCGCCGTAGCGGTTGAACAGCGGCGGCAGGACGCGGTGCGGCAGGGCGGCCGAGACGAACAAGGGATGGCGTTCCAGCGCCGCCAGGATCGTCGCCCCCGCCGCCCGCGCCGCCTCGCCGGCCTGCGGCAGTTGCTGGTTGTTCTTGGCCAGGGCGGCCTGGAAGCCGGAGGTGACGTTGCCGTCCACCCACGGGGCGGCGTCGATCAGCGCCCGGAGGTCGGCGACCTGGTCCCCCGTCAGCACTTGCGGAACTTGCAGCATCATGGCCGTGGTCCCCGGATCAGTACTTGACGTTCAAGGTCAAGATCGCCTGGCGGGCCGGCGCCGGGTCGGCGTGGTGGACGCCGTTGGTGCGCAGGATGTAGCGCTCGTCGCCGACGTTCTGGACGTTGAGCTGCAGGTCGACCTTGTCGTTGACGGCCCAGGAGGCGAAGGCGTCGAACCGCCAGTAGGCCGGGGCGTAGACCTTGTTGGCGCCGCCGCCGGCCCCACCCTGGTTGCCGCCGAAGCTGTCGGAGACGTGGTAGGCGCCGCCGCCCAGCGCGACCTGGCGGGTGACGCGGTAGGTCGAGAACAGGCTGAAGGTGTGCTTGGGCGTATTGGCCAACAGGTCACCCTGGTTGACGCCGTTATAGGCCCCGCGCACCAGCTCGCTGTCCATGTAGGTGTAGCCGCCGAAGGCTTGCCACTTGGGTGTGATGTTGCCCGAGACGCCCAGCTCGACGCCCTGCACCCGGGTCTCGCCCACCTGGGCGTAGATGCCGGCGTCGATCTGGATCTGGGCGTTCTTGCGCTCGGTGCGGAACAGCGCCCCCGACAGGGCCAGCTGGTCGCCGAACAGGGTCCACTTGGCCCCGACCTCGCTGCTGGTGGTGTCTTCCGGCTTCAGCTGGGTGGTGGCCAGGTTGCCGGTCCCCACCGTGCCCGAGGTGTTCTGGTCGCCGCCGGCGATGCCGGGCGGGGTCGAGGAGGTCGAGTAGGAGGCGTAGAGGCTGCTCGCCGGCGTCGGCTTGTAGACCAGGCCCAGCTGGTAGTTGGTGAACTCCCAGCTGGCTTCCGGCACGCCGGTGAAGGTCACCGCGGTGGCGACGCCGTTGAGGGTGGTCACCGAGACGTTGCGGCCGCTGGTGGTGTAGCTGTCGTACCGCAGGCCGGCGTTGACCAGCAGCTTTTCGGTCAGCGCCAGGGTGTCGAAGGCGTAGACGGCGGCGGTCTTGGTGACGGTCCGCGCCGCCGGCTGGCGGGCGATGATCCCCTGCCAGCTATCGCCCGGATTGGGGGCGTAGAGGCGGGTGCAGTCGCCGGTCCCGGCGGCGGTGACGTTGTTGGTGAAGCCGGCCGGGCACGGCGAGCCGGCGGTGGTGAACACCGTGTAGCTGGCGTTGTCGTTGACCTCGCGGCTCAGCTCGAGACCGAGATTGAAGCTGTTCTTGATCGAACCGAGGTTGAACTTGCCGGTGAAGTCGGTGACCGCGGCCATGGTGGTGGTCGGATTGTAGCGGGCCTTGGTCCCGCGCTTCATCCACCACTCGCCGGCCACGAACTGGGCCGCGCCGCCGTCGCCGGGATTGGTGACCAGATAGTCGTTGACGCTCTTGGAATAACGGATCGCCTGGCGCACCGCGAACGCCTCGTTGATGTCGTGCTTGATCACCAGGGTGCCGGTGTCGACCTGGGTCTTCTGGAAGTCGCGGGCCAGGCCATAATAGGCGTCGCGCGAGACGTCGGCGATGCCGTCGGCCGGGCGGGTGCGACCGTCTGTGCCGGCCACGCCCCAGGTGCGCTTGCTGGCCAGGGGGATGCCGTAGTCGGGGTCCTGGTCGGTGTCGAGATGGTAGTAGCTCAGGGTCACCTGGGTGGGCGTGCCGATGCCGAAGGCGATCGACGGGGCCACGCCCCACTTCTTGAAGCCGACGGCGTTCCGGCCCGGGGTGTCGCCGTCGGTCCACAGCAGGTTCAGGCGCACGGCGGCGGTGTCGGCGAAGGCCCAGTTGGCGTCGGCCGTGGCCCGCGCGTAGTTGTCGGTTCCGACGCCGAGCGAGCCGTTGACGAAATCGCTGGTCTTGGGCGACTTGGAGCCGAGATTGATCGAGCCGCCGCCCGAGCCGCGGCCGCTATAGACCGAGTCCGGCCCCTTGATGACCTCGACCTGCTCGAGGTTGAACACCTCGCGGCTCTGGCCGCCGCTGTCGCGGATGCCGTCGACGAAGATGTTGTTGCCCGAGGCCTGACCGCGGATGAACGGCCGGTCGGCCAGCGGCTGGCCGCCCTCGCCGGCCCCGAAGGTGATGCCCGGCGAGGTGCGCAGGATGTCCTGCAGCGAGGTGGCGGCGGTCTGCTCGATGATCTGCTTGGAGATGACGGTGATCGAGCGCGGGGTGTCGACCAGCGGCGCGGTGTACTTGGCCGACTGCACGTCGGTGGCGCGCTTGGCGTTGACGGCGACGCCGGAGACCTCGGTCTCGGCCGCGGCGGCCTCCGCTGGCGCGACGGCGGCGGCCTGGGCGGCGGCGGGCGTCAGGGCCAGCCCGGCCAGCCCGGCGACGGCGGCGACACCTAGTGCCCGGCGCGGCTGGCTGCGAACGCCAGTGGTCGAAGAATTACGCATGCAGAAGATCCCCAACGCCACCACGGCGAACCGCGGCCCCACGAACTTGAAATTGCGAAGCGTTATTATCTGCAGCTTGGCCAGAACGCAATGATAATCATTCGCAAAATCAGAGATGGGGATCGACGGAGCGGGATACGCGCTCACCGCGTGGCTTTGGAATTGACGTCTGGCCCCGGGTGGTGAGTGTGGGTCCCGCTCCATCGATCAATCCCGCTCCCATCAACCGGCCTTGAGGCCGTCGCGAGGCGTCATGAAACGATCCGCATTCGGCCGCGGCCTGGCCCCGCTTCTGGTCGGCCTGGCCCTGGCCGGCGCGGCCCGGGCCAGCGACCTGACGTCCTGCGCGGTTCCGCGAACGGTGACCCCGGCCCTGGCCGAGACTCCGCCGGCCGACCAGGTCCGCCCCGACGAGCCGATCGCCGCCTATCTGCTGGCGCTGTTCTGGTCGCCCGAGGCCTGCCGCTCGGGCATTCCGGAGTCGGACAAGGCCATCCAGTGCCAGGCCAACCGCTTCGGCTTCACCGTCCACGGCCTGTGGCCGAACGGAGCGGACAAGGTGCATCCACGCTATTGCAAGCCCGGCGCGCCGATGCGCCCCGCGACGGTGCGGGCCAATCTGTGCATGACCCCCTCGCCCTGGCTGCTGCAACATGAGTGGCAGGCGCACGGGACCTGCGCCTGGCCCACGCCCGAGGCCTATTTCGCCAAGGCCCGGTCCGTGCGCGACGGCCTGAAGGTCCCCGACCTGGCGCCCGGCCCGGATCAGACGATGACCGCCGGTCAGGTGCGCGAGGCCTTCCTGGCGCGCAATCGCGGCCTGACCCGCGAGGGCCTGGCGGTGCGAGTCAACAAGGCCAACCGCCTGACCGAGGTCTGGGTCTGCCTGGACCTGGCGTTCAAGCCGGCGGCCTGCCGCGGCGGCAATGGCACGCCCGACGCGGTGACGATCCGGGTGACGGGTCGGAGATAGATAGAGCGGGGACAGGCACTCACGCAACGGCCTCGCCTTGATCGCACAGGCCGTTGAGTGAGCGCCTGTCCCCTTCCATCCACCCTGAAACGCCAAACGGGCGGCCCCTTTCGGAGCCGCCCGCCTGATTTGATCCCGGAGGGGACGTCGAGAAGGCTTACGCCTCTTCGGTTTCCTTCTTGGACAGGTCTTCGCCGGTCACCTGGTCGACGACCTTCATCGACAGCTTGGTCTTGCCGCGATCGTCGAAGCCGAGAAGCTTCACCTTCACGGTCTGGCCTTCCTTCAGCACGTCCTGGGGCTTGGCGACCCGTTCGTTGCTGATCTGGCTGACGTGAACCAGGCCGTCCTTGGCGCCGAAGAAGTTCACGAAGGCGCCGAAATCGACGACCTTCACGACCTTGCCGTCATAGATGGCGCCGACTTCGGCTTCCTGGGTGATCGACTTGATCCAGTCGATGGCGGCCTTGATCTTGTCGGCGTCCGACGCCGACACCTTGACGGTGCCTTCGTCGTTGATGTCGACCTTGGCGCCGGTGGTGGCGACGATCTCGCGGATCACCTTGCCGCCGGTGCCGATCACTTCGCGGATCTTGTCGGTGGGGATGGTGATGGTCTCGATCTTCGGCGCGTAGTCGCCGACGTCGGCCCGCGGCGCGTCCATGGCCTTGTTCATCTCGTTCAGGATGTGCTCGCGGCCACCCTTCGCTTGAGCCAGGGCCTGCTTCATGATCGCTTCGGTGATGCCGGCGATCTTGATGTCCATCTGCAGCGAGGTCAGGCCCTCGCTGGTGCCGGCCACCTTGAAGTCCATGTCGCCGAGGTGATCTTCGTCACCCAGGATGTCGGACAGCACGGCGAAGCCGTCCTTTTCCAGGATCAGGCCCATGGCGATGCCCGAGACCGGACGGATCAGCGGCACGCCGGCGTCCATCATGGCCAGCGAGGCGCCGCAGACCGTGGCCATCGAGGACGAGCCGTTCGACTCGGTGATCTCGGAGACCAGGCGGATGGTGTAGGGGAAGTCTTCCTTGGCCGGCAGCATCGGGCGCAAGGCGCGCCAGGCCAGCTTGCCGTGGCCGATTTCGCGGCGGCCGGGGCTGCCCATCCGACCGGTCTCGCCGACCGAGAAGGGAGGGAAGTTGTAGTGCAGCAGGAAGGCTTCCTTGTAGGTGCCTTCCAGGGCGTCGATGAACTGCTCGTCGTCGCCGGTGCCCAGGGTCGCCACGACGATGGCTTGGGTCTCGCCGCGGGTGAACAGAGCCGAGCCGTGGGTGCGCGGCAGGATGCCGACTTCCCCGAGGATCGGACGCACGGTGTCGACGGTGCGGCCGTCGATGCGGATGCCGGTGTCGAGGATGGAGCGACGGACGATGTCGGCTTCCAGTTCCTTGAACACCGAACCCAGCTTCAGCGGGTCGATGCCGGCCGGATTGGTGTCGCTCTTGGCGAACTTTTCCGTGGCCTTGGCCTTAGCGGCCGACAGGGCGGCGACGCGGTCGCCCTTGGCGCGGATGGTGTAGGCCTTGGCCAGATCCTTGCCGACCGCCTTCTTCACTTCGGCCTTGAGGGCGTCGGTGTCGTCCGGCTGGAAGTCGAAGGGCTCCTTGGCGGCGTGTTCGGCCAGTTCGATGATGCCGTTGATCACGGCCTGCATCGCCTTGTGGGCGAAGGTGACGCCGCCCAGGACGATCTCTTCCGAGAGCTCTTGGATTTCGGACTCGACCATCATCACGGCGTCGGCGGTGCCGGCCACGACGAGGTCCATCTTGCTGTCCTTCATCTCGTCGAGAGTCGGGTTCAGCACGTATTCTTCGTTGATGTAGCCGACGCGGGCGCCGCCGATCGGGCCCATGAACGGGGCGCCGGAGATCACCAGGGCGGCCGAGGCGGCGACCATGGCGACGATGTCGGGATCGTTCTCGAGGTCATGCTGCAGCACGGTGCAGACGACCTGGACTTCGTTCTTGAAGCCCTTGACGAACAGCGGGCGGATCGGGCGGTCGATCAGGCGGGAAACCAGGGTTTCCTTTTCCGACGGGCGGCCTTCGCGCTTGAAGAAGCCGCCCGGAATCTTGCCGGCGGCGTAGGTCTTCTCGATGTAGTTGACGGTCAGGGGGAAGAAGTCCTGGCCCGGCTTGGCCTTCTTGGCGAACACGGCGGTGGCCAGGACGACGGTCTCGCCCATGGTGGCCAGCACGGCGCCGTCGGCTTGACGGGCGATGCGACCGGTTTCGAGGATCAGCTGTTTGCCGCCCCACTCGATCGTCTTGCGTTTGATATCGAACATTTTTCTTCTTTCGGTTCCCGCGGGCGGATTCCCATCGGGGGCGGACAGGGGGCGGACGGCCCAATGCTTTCAAAGCGTGGCGGGCGGCCCGATATCCTCATCCAGTTTGACAGGCGGACGAGGATCGAAAAACCCTCGGCGGACGTCGGGCCCGCCAGGCGGACCCTTGATCCGTCGCGTCCCGGTCTGTCTCGGGGCGCGACGGCTAGAAAGCGTTCCGCCGCCCTACCAAGGCAGGGCGGCGGAATTGCGCCCTTAGCGGCGCAGACCCAGCTTTTCGATCAGGGCCGCGTAACGGCCTTCATCGGACTTCTTCAGGTGGTCGAGCAGGCTGCGACGCTGGGAAACCATCATCAGCAGCCCACGACGGCTGTGGTTGTCTTTCTTGTGGGTCTTGAAGTGCTCGGTCAGGTTGGCGATCCGTTCGGACAGGATCGCGACCTGGACTTCGGCGCTGCCCGTGTCGCCTTGCGAGCGGGCATGTTCGGCGATGAGCGCGGTTTTGCGCTCGGCGGTGATCGACATCGTGACGTCTCCGGCTCAGGTGAGTTGGAAGACCCGCACGGGATTGAGCCGCCCCGCACGCATCTCGCACAGGGCCACCAGCCGCTCCCCCGACATCGCCGAAACGGTCCGATCGCCCGACGTCAGCCGGGCTTTCAGGGTTTCAACCTGTCTGGGAACGAGAACGATGGCGCGTCCCTGCGCAAGTCGAAAGGCGTCTTCATCGGTCACGGCCAGCACCGGGATGTCGTCCAGGGCGGTCTCGACCGGAAGCAATGCCTCCGACAGGCGGGCCTCATAGCCCAAATTCTCCAGACTTTCCAGACCTATCGCCTGGGCTTCCGTGAACCGGCCGACCCGGGTGCGCCTCAGGGCGCTGACATGGCCGCAGGCGCCGAGCGCCAGGGCCAGGTCGCGGACGATGGCGCGGACATAGGTGCCCTTGCCGCATTCGATCTCGATCTCGACGTGATCGGCGTCCGGGGCGTTGGAAACCCGCGCCGAATGGATCGTCACCTTGCGGGTCGCCAGCTCGAATTCGACGCCCTCGCGGGCCAGGTCATAGGCCCGCTCGCCATCGACCTTGATGGCCGAATAGTTGGGCGGGATCTGGTCGATCTCGCCGACGAAGACCGGTAGGGCGGCCTCGACCGCCGCGCGGGTCGGGCGGACGTCGGAGCTGGCGGTGGTCGCCCCCTCGCGGTCGAAGGTGTCGGTGGTCCGGCCCCATTCGATGCTGAAGCGGTAGGCCTTGTCGGCGTCGACCAGGAACGGCACGGTCTTGGTCGCCTCGCCCAGGGCGATCGGCAGGATGCCGGTGGCCAGCGGGTCCAGCGTGCCGGCGTGGCCGGCCTTCTGGGCGTTGAACGCCCGCCGCACCCGGCCCACCGCGCTGGTCGAGGTCAGGTCATAGGGCTTGTCGAGGCAGATCCAGCCGGAGACCGGATCGCCCTTCTTGCGGCGCGCCACTAGGCGAAGTCCTGATCGTCGTCCGAGACCACGTCGGCCAGGCGCAGATCGGCCTGGATCTTGGGATTGTCGAACAGCACGGCCATGCGCTTGGCGTTGTCGAAGCTCTGGTCGTGCAGGAACTTCAAGTCCGGGGTGAAGCGCATGCCCAGGCCGTGGCCCAGCCGGCCGCGCAGGAACTTGGCCAGGCGGTTGAGGCCGGCCACCACCTCGTCGGGGCTGCCCGGCACCACCGCGGTGCGCGACGGCGACGACGGCTCGGGCGAGGCCAGGTCGCGCACCCCCGCCCCCAGCGGCTCGACGAAGCAGATGGCGTGGCGCAGGTCGGGGCTCATCCGCACCTCGGTGATGGTCACCGAGACGCCGGCCAGGGCCGGGTCCTGCAGGGTCTCTTCGCGGAGGATGTCGACCAGGGCGTGGCGGATCAGTTCGCCCGCCCGCAGCTGGCGCTGCGACGGGCCGGCGCTGACGCCCTTCTGGGGCTTGAAGGATTTGTTCTTCATGAGATCGGCCTTGGCGCCCGGCCCGGGGATCGAACACCGGGGCGCGGGGGAAATGGAAGGCGGGGTGTCTAGGCCTCCCGGGCCCTCAAGTCCAGTCCGGCGGCGTCAGGCCCCGGTCCGCGTCCGGAAGAAGTCGATCACCCGCGCATGGGCCCGCATCGTCGGGCCGTCGGGGTCGCCGCGGTCGAGATGGAGGGTCAGGGTCGAGTGCGGGGCGCGGCCGGCCCCCGGTCGGGCGTCCTTGGCGTCGAGCTCGATGACCTCGAAACAGTCGCCGAACGTCGCCTCCAGGCTGCGGAACCGCGCGCCGGGCGACAGCGTGTCGCCGTGGAAGCGCAGGCCGATCATCGACAGGTCCTCGGCCGCGAACCGGCCCTTGGCGCAGGCGATCTCGGCGGCCGAGCAGCCCAGCGCGGCCTTGTTCCGCGCCCCCAGCGGCAGCGACGGCTGGGCCAGGACCGGGGCCACCACCGAGGGCTCGGTCATCATCGCCAGGGCGAAGCCGCCGGTGAAGCACATGCCCACCGCCCCGACCCCGGCCCCGCCGCAGGCGGCGTGGGCCTCGCGCGCCAGGGCCCGCAGCCAGTCGACGATCGGGCTGGAGCGGTCGGCGGCCCAGACGGAAAACTCCCGCCGCACGCACAGGGTCTTCAGCACGGTGGCGGCCATATAGGCCGAGTCCATCGGCTTGCCGGGGACGCCGAACAGGCTGGGGCAATAGGCGGTCATCCCGGCCGCCGCCACGTCGCGGGCGAAGGCCACGACCCCTGGATGCAGGCCGGGCATTTCGTGGATGACGATCACCGCCGGCCCGGTTCCCCGCCGATAGACCGGCCGTGACCAGCGGCCGTCGTCGAAGTCGAACCGCTCGAAGTCGCTCAGGGCGTCGTCCATCCGGCTCTCCTCCCCTGGTCGTCAGTCCGGCTTGGGACCGATCAGGAACTGCTCGACCTTGCCGTCGGCCGCCGTGCGCATGGCGATCGCCAGGGTGCGCCCCCCGAACACCGCGTCGAAGCCGTAATAGGTCAGGCCGCCGCGCTTCTGGACGCCGCCGGCGTTCAGGTCGCGCAGCGGGCCCAGCGGCGCCAGGCTGGCGGCGAAGTCGGCGCGCACCGCCGGGGTGAAGAAGGCCTGGCCGTTCGGGGTCAGCAGGGTGGCGTCCAACCGGCCGGCCTGCAGCTGGCCGACCAGGGTTCGCGCCGCCGCCGCCGCCCCGGTCGAGGGCAGCAGCAGGAAGGCCAGACGGTCGGCGATGGCGCTCTGGGCGCTTCCGTAGTCGGCATTGACGATGACGGTGACGGCCAGCTTGTCGTCGGGCCACACCCGGTTGTCGGTCAGCACCCCCGACAGCGCCCCGCCATGGCTCACCCGCCGCCGGCCGTCGATCGTGGCCAGCGACACGCCGAGGCCGTAACGGGTCGGCGCGCCGCTGTTCAGGGCCACCGGGGTGGTCATGGCCAGGTACGAGGCCGGCGACAGCAGGGCGCGGTTCATCAGGCTGATGTTCCACAGCGCCAGGTCCTTGGGCCGCATGGCCAGTTCGGCGGCGCCGAACAGCCAGCCGGGGGCCTCCTTGTCGGCCGGAACCACCGGCCCCAGGCCGTAGCGGGTATAGTTCTGGGCGTCGGGGCTCTTCAGCGGACCGGTGTCGTCCTCGGTGACCCCGGTCATGGCCAGCGGCGTGAACACCCGCTCTTGCAGGAACTGGGTCAACGGCCGGCCGGAGACCTTCTCGACCACCAGGCCGGCGATGACGAAGCCGGTGTTGGAATATTGCCATTCGGTCCCGGGCTCGAAGTCCAGCGGGATGCGGGCCCAGCCGTCGAGAACGCCCTGCGGGGTGATCGGCCGGCGCATGGCCGCGAACACGAAGTCCTGCGGCCACCAGTCGCGATAGCCGGCGGTGTGCGACAGCACCTGGCGCAAGGTGATCCGATCGCCGGCGGTCAGGCCGGGCACGTACTGGCCGACCTTGTCGTCGAGCGACAGCTTGCCATCCTCCGCCAACAGCAGGATGGCGGCGGCGGTGAACTGCTTGCTGACCGAGGCGATCCCGTAGCG
>JAQGIN010000282.1 GCA_028291125.1 Caulobacter sp. | reverse complement strand
CAACAGCGCCGCCCACCGGACGCCGGCGATCAACGATGGCGCGGAGCGCTCGGCTTCGTCGAAACGGTTATTTCCCTCTGCTCCGGACGTCGTCCGGCGCTCCGCGACCCTTCCCATTCGCTCAGCGCGCCGGCGCGTGAGGCGGCGGAGCCGCGCCCGCTTGACGCGCGCCCGCGCCGGTCCTCCCATGCGCGCTTCGCCGATCCTGGAGCGCCGCCGCGCATGAAGACCCTGCTGCTCACCGCCTGCGCCGTCGCCGCCCTGGCGCTCGCCGCGCCCGGCCTCGCCGCCGCCCAGACGCCGACCGCCGCCCCCACCCCCGCCGAGGCCAAGGCCTTCGTCGACGCCGCCGAGGCCGAGCTGATGCGGGTGGGCGAATACGCCGCCCGGGTCGCCTGGGTGCAGGCCACCTACATCACCGACGACACCAACTGGCTGAACGCCAAGGCCGGGGCCGAGGCCAACGCCCTGTCGGTGAAATACGCCAAGCAGGCGGCGCGTTTCGACCATACGACGGTCGACCCGGTCACCCGCCGCAAGCTGTATCTGCTCAAGCAGGCCATCGTCCTGCCGGCCCCGGAACGGGCCGGGGCCGCCCAGGCGCTGGCCGACATCCAGGCCCGGTTGGGGACGCAGTATTCCACCGGCAAGGTGGTGATCGACGGCGAGACCCTGACCCTCGACGATCTCGACGACCGGCTGCGCAAGGAGCGCGACCCGGCCAAGATCAAGGCGATGTGGGAGGCCTGGCACGCGGTGGCCAAGCCGATGGCCGCCGACTATCCGAAGCTGGTGGCCCTGGCCAACGAGGGCTCGGCCGAGCTCGGCTACAAGGACACCGGGGCGCTGTGGCGGTCGTGGTACGACATGGAGCCCGACGCCTTCGCCGCCAAGACCGACAAGCTGTGGGCCCAGGTCGAGCCGTTCTACAAGAACCTGCACTGCTATGTGCGCGCCCGGCTCAACGCCAAGTACGGCGACGCCGTGCAGCCCAGGACCGGGCCGATCCGCGCCGATCTGCTGGGCAATATGTGGGCCCAGGAATGGGGCAATATCTACGACATCGTCGCGCCGCCGAACTCGCCCGGGCTCGGCTACGACCTGACCGCGGCGCTCGAGGCCAAGGCCTATGACCCGGTGAAGATGGTCAAGACCGGCGAGGGCTTCTACACCTCGCTGGGCCTGGCCCCGCTGCCCGACACCTTCTGGAAGCGGTCGATGATCACGCGGCCGCGCGACCGCGAGGTGGTCTGCCACGCCTCGGCCTGGGACGTCGACAACAAGGACGACGTGCGCATCAAGATGTGCACCCGGGTGAACGCCGACGACTTCTTCACCGTCCACCACGAGCTGGGCCACAACTTCTACCAGCGCGCCTATGCCGAGCAGCCGTATCTGTTCCGCGGCGGGGCCAATGACGGCTTCCACGAGGCGATCGGCGACTTCGTCGGCCTGTCGGCCCTGACCCCGACCTATCTCAAGCAGGTGGGCCTGATCGACCAGGTCCCGGGACCCGAGGCCGACATCCCCTATCTGCTGCGCATGGCCATGGACAAGATCGCCTTCCTGCCGTTCGGCCTGCTGGTCGACAAATGGCGCTGGCAGGTGTTCGCGGGGGAGGTCGATCCGGCCCACTATAACGACGCCTGGTGGAAGCTGCGCACCCAGTACCAGGGCATCGTGCCGCCGGGATCGCGGCCGGCCGACGCCTTCGATCCCGGCGCCAAGTTCCACATCGCCGATTCGACGCCCTACGCCCGCTACTTCCTGGCCCGGGTCTATCAGTTCCAGTTCTACCGGGCGGCCTGCCGTCAGGCCGGCTGGACGGGGCCGCTGAACCGCTGCTCGGTCTATGGCGACAAGGCGGTCGGCGCCAAGTTCGAGGCGATGTTGGCGCTGGGCCAGTCCAAGCCCTGGCCCGAGGCCCTGCAGACCTTCACCGGCGAGAAGGACCTCGACGCTTCGGCCATCGCCGACTATTTCGCGCCGCTGAACCTGTGGCTGACCAAGCAGAACAAGGGCCAGACCTGCGGCTGGACCTGATCCGACGCAGCGGCCGCCGGCGGCGATTCACCATCGCCGTTGGCGGCTTGTTCACCGCCCGGCGGGCATGAAGGCAAGGAGCAACCGGGCCCCGCCATGATCTTTCGCCACCGCCTTGCCGAGCGCCTGCGCCGCGGCGCCGCCGACACGCGCGGCGCGGTGGCGGTGCAGTTCGCCTTCCTGGTCCTGCCGTTGCTGGTGCTGGTGTTCGGCATGGTCGACCTCAACCGCATCAGCGTCCAGCGCCGCCAGCTGCAAGACGCCCTCGACGCCTCCACCCTGATGGCCGCCCGCTCGACGGCGGTCACCGACCCGGCCCTGGACACGGTCGGCGACGCCGCCTTCGCCGCCGAGATGGCCGGCCAGGGCCTGCCCCTCACCGCCGCCAGCACCACCTTCAAGGGGGGGCCCGACAGCAGGGTGCTCGGCTCGGTCAGCGTCACCCTCAAGCCGATCATCGCCAATCTGTGGATGCAGGGCGACCTGCCGGTGACGGTGACCTCGGAGGTGATGCGGTCGGTCACCAGGCTGGAAGTGGCCCTGGTGCTCGACAACACCGGTTCGATGGACCAGACCCTGGGCTCGACCAAGAAGATCACCGCCCTGAAGACCGCGGCCCAGTCGCTGGTCGACACCCTGTCGGCCGCCGCCGCCCGGGCCACCGAACCGGACGCGGTGAAGATCGGCGTCGTGCCGTTCTCGATGACGGTCAATGTCGGCCCGACCTACCAGACCGCCAGCTGGATCAGCCCCACCCTGCCGGCCGCCTACATCCCCTCGGGTACGACCGACATCTTCGAGTCGTCGCAGAACCGCTTCACCCTGCTCAGCCGCATGGGCGCGACCTGGTCGGGCTGCATCGAAAGCCGGCCCGCGCCCTACGACATCACCGACGACCCGCCCAGCGCCGGCGCCAGCCTGTTCGTGCCGTTCTTCGCGCCGGACGAGCCGGACTCCGGCAAGGCCTCCCAGCCAGCCGGCTGGGGCGGCTTCACCGCCAACAACAACTACATCACCAAGGACATCAGCGGCACGGGCTCGAGCAACTGGTTCACCCGCCAGGCCTATGTCGCCAAGTATGGAACCAGCAACCTGACCTCGACCGCCAAGGCCGTCGATGGCGGGCCCAATTCCGGTTGCGGCCTGACCAGCCTGCTGCGCCTGACCAATGTTCGGACCAGCACCGAGACGACGAAGGTCAAGACCAAGCTCAACGCCATGATCGCGGTGGGCAACACCAATGTCGCCATGGGGCTGATCTGGGGCTGGCACATGGTCTCGCCCAACGCCCCGTTCACCGACGGCGCGGCCTACGGGACCAAGGACGTCAAGAAGATCATCCTGCTGCTGACCGACGGCGACAACACCAACACGGGTCAGAACAACCCCAACGATTCGCTCTACAGCGGCTACGGCTACATCTGGCAGAGGCGCCTGATCGGCGCCGGCGGCGTCGCCCTCGACGCCGGGTCGTCCGACACCGCGCGGCGCGACGGCATGGACAGCCGCCAGGCCAAGATCTGCACGAACGCCAAGGCCAAGGGGGTGATCATCTATTCGATCGGGGTCGGCGTCTCGAGCCACTCCCGCGCCATCCTCCAGGCCTGCGCCACCTCGCCGGAGTTCTATTACGACGTCACCGACGCCGCCCAGCTGAAGCCGGTGTTCGACGCCATCGCCGGCTCGATCCAGAACCTCAGGATCGCGAAGTAAGGGATGGATAGAGCGGGGACAGGCGCTCACCCCCGAAACGCCAGGCATTATCCGCGACGCCAAGCGGTGAGTGCCTGTCCCCTTCCATCGATCCTGGAAGCGGACAGCTCCTAGGCCAGCTTGATCTCGCGCAGGCGTTCCTGGAGGAAGGCGTCGGCGGTGATCGGCTCGGGATAGCGGTCGGGATTGTCCGGCGTCACGCAGCTGGGCAGGGTCTTGATCAGATAGTCCGAGGCGAAGTGCAGGAAGAACGGCGTCGAATAGCGCGGCACGCCGCGGCGCTCGGGCGGCGGATTGACCACCCGGTGGATGGTCGAGGGCAGGACGTGGTTGGTCAGGCGCTCGAGCATGTCGCCGATATTGATGACGATGCAGCCGGGCGGCGGATTGATCGGCAGCCACTGGCCGTCGCGGTCGAGCAGTTCCAGCCCGCCTTCCTCGGCCCCCATCAGCAGGGTGATGGTGTTGATGTCGCCGTGGGCCCCGGCCCGCACGCCGGTGGCGTCGGCGGGGATCGGCGGATAGTGCAGCAGGCGCAGCACGCTGTTGCCGTCCTTGACCGTCGGGTCGAAGAAGTCGCGGCCGAGGTTCAGGTACTGGGCGACGGCCTTCAGCACCCGCACGCCGAGGCTGTCGAGCGCCCCGTACAGCCAGCCGACATTGTGGTGGAAGCTGGGGATCTCGGCCGGCCAGACATTGTCGGCCATGGTGGCGCGGAACGGATGGCCCGGCGGCAGATCGCGGCCGACATGCCAAAATTCCTTGAGGTCGTGGTGGGTGGCCCCCTTGGCGGTCTCGATGCCGAACGGGATGTAGCCGCGGGCGCCGCCCTTGCCGAGGGCGTACTGCTTCTTCAGCGTCTCGGGCAGGGCGAAGAAGGCCTTGGCGTCGGCCAGGGCCGCGTCGATGCGGGCCTGGTCGAGGTCGTGCTCGGAGATGATCGCGAAGCCGTAGCGCACGAAGGATGCGCCGAGCGCCTGGGCGAAACCCTCGAAATCCTTGGCGTAGAGGGTGAAGGACACCGGTTCGATGGCGGAGCTGGACACGTGGCGAGGCCTCGGCAAATTAGTAAGAGCGATCTTACTACACCCAAGCGCGGCGTCTGGCGAAGGGCCGTTCATCGCCGGGTCATGTGGCGCATAGGAACCTTGGCCGTAGGCGAGGCGTTTGTCTCGCTGAACACTCAATTTCGAAGACGGAAAACGGCCATGATGAACAAGACCGCTCTGTGCGCCGCCCTGCTGGGCGCCGTCGCCCTGACCGCCTGCACCACCACCGACCCCTATACCGGCATGCCGGTGCGCAACAACACCGGCACAGGAGCCCTGAGCGGGGCCGGCGTCGGCGCGGTGCTGGGCTATCTGACCAACACCAACAAGGGCGAACAGGGCCGCAAGAACGCCCTGATCGGGGCCGGCATCGGCGCCTTGGCCGGCGGCGCGGTCGGCAACTACATGGACCGTCAGCAGGCCGACTTCCGCCGCTCGCTGGAAGGCTCGGGGGTGATGATCCGCCGCAACGGCGACAGCATCGTCCTGGTCATGCCCAGCGACGTCACTTTCGCCGTCGATCAGTCGGACGTGCAGCCGCAGTTCCGCCGGGTGCTCGACGACGTGGCCCGCACCCTCAACGCCTATCCGCAGACCACCATCGACGTGGTCGGCCATGCCGATTCCAGCGGCCCGGACGCCTATAACCAGACCCTGTCCGAGCGCCGCGCCAGCTCGGTGGCCGGCTATCTGACCGGCGACGGCCGGGTGCTGAGCGACCGAATCTTCGTGGCCGGCATGGGCGAGCGCCAGCCGGTGGCCTCCAACGACACCGCCGAGGGCCGCGCCCAGAACCGCCGGGTCGAGATCGTCCTGCGACCGATCACCTAGGATAGATAGAGCGGGGACAGGCACTCACCGCGCGGCGCTGGAGATTGAATTTCGACGTTGGGGGGTGAGTGCCTGTCCCCTTCCATCGATCCTAGTCCGCCCCCTCGCGCTGAGCCCGTTCGCGCCATTCCTCGTCGAGGCTGGCGGTGTCCCACGGATTGCCGACCTCGCCCGGGCGCATGCGCTCGAGGTCGGCGGCCATCAGCCGGTCCATGGTCTGGGCGGCGTCGCGCGAGGCCAGGATATAGGCCTCCTCCTGGCCGTAGACCGGCCGCAGCTCCTCGAAGCTGCGGCGGTCGTGGCGGCGGAAGAAGGCCCCCGCCCGGGTGGCGCGGTGGGCTCGGAAGCCCAGCTTCTGCAGCGCCGTGATGCCCAGGGCCAAGGCCCCTTCGAAGGTCTCGCGCTCGACCACGTCGGCCCCATTGGCCAGCAGGTCATAGGCGTGGCGACGATCCCAGGCCCGCGCCAGGATGATGATGTCGGGGAAGGCCTTGCGGGCCTTCTCCACCAGCTCGACGGTCTTCTCGCGATCGTCGAGAGCGACGATCAGCATCTTGGCCTGCTCGGCCCCGGCGGCGCGTAGCAGGTCCAGGCGGGTGGCGTCGCCATAGTGCACGCGCCGGCCGAACCGCCGCAGCAGCTCGATCTGCTCGATATCGCTGTCCAGCACCGTCGAGCGGAAGCCGTTGGCGGTTAGCAGGCGGCCGGTGATCTGCCCGAACCGCCCGAAGCCGGCGATGATGATGTCGGGCTCGCCCTCGTCGAACGGGCCGGTGTCGGGTTCGATCGACGGCATGGCCGCGTCGACCGCCGCGGCCACCCGCTCGTACAGCACCATCGCCACCGGCGTCAGAGCCATGGACACGGCCACCGCCGCGGTCAGCAGGGCCGCCAGCGGCGCGCCGATCACCCCGGCCCCGACGGTGAAGCTCAACAGCACGAAGGCGAACTCACCGCCCTGGGCCAGGGCGGTGGCCACGGTGGCCGCCGCCCGGGTCGGGGCTCCGAACAGCCGGGCCAGGCCCAGCATGACCAGGAACTTCAGGCTCATCAGGCCCAGCACCAGGGCCAGCAGGGTCAGCGGCTGGCGGGCGACCAGCGGCAGGTCGACCCCGGCCCCGACGGTGATGAAGAACAGACCCAGCAGCAGGCCGCGGAATGGCTCGATGTCGGTCTCCAGCTCGCGGCGGAATTCGCTCTCTGCCAGCACCACCCCGGCCAGGAAGGCGCCCAGCGCCGGAGACAGGCCGACCACCTGCATCAGGCTGGCCACCCCGACCACGATCAGCAGGGCGGCGGCGGTGAAGATCTCGCGCAGCCGCGCCTCGGCGATGAAGCGGAACAGCGGCCGCACCAGATAGCGGCCGCCCCCGACCACCGCGCCCACCGCCACCAGCACGGCCAGGCCCTGGGCCCAGGTCGGCAGGTGGCCGATCAGGCTGGCGGCGTGGCCCTCGGCCGCGGCGGCGTGGATCGGCGGCGCCACCGTGGCCAGCAGCGGCAGCAGGGCGAACATCGGGATCACCGCCAGGTCCTGCAGCAGCAGCACCCCGAACGCCGCCCGGCCCACCGGCCCTTGCCGCAGCCCCTTCTCGTCGAGGGTCTGCAGGACGATGGCGGTGGACGACATCGACAGCACCAGACCGACGGCCACCGCCGTCTGCCACGGCAGGCCCAGCAGCACCGCCACCCCGGCGATGGCGACGGTGGTGCCGACCACCTGAGCGCCGCCGAGGCCGAAGATCGCCTTGCGCATGTCCCACAGGCTGGAGGGCTGCACTTCCAGGCCGATCAGGAACAGCAGGATCACCACCCCGAACTCGGCGAAGCGCATGACGTCGGCCTGTTGGCCGACCAGCGACAGGGCGTAGGGGCCGATGGCCACCCCGGCCAGCAGATAGCCGAGCACCGAGCCGAGGCCGACGCGCTTGGCGATCGGCACCGAGATCACCGCCGCGCCGAGATAGACCAGGGTCTGGGTCAGGAAGGGCTGCATGGTCTCAGGCTCCCAAGCCGTCGGCCTGGACGGCCGTCAGTGAGGCGAGGCGCTCGCGATAGCGGTCGGCCTCGGCCCTCAGCGCCTCGTCGGTCTTCACCGCCGCGCCGTGCACCACGAACGGGGTCTCCCAGACCATGCCGCACTGATAGGCCACCTGTTCGAGCGGCCGCAGATAGTCGTCCATGCTGAAGCGGTTGTAGCCGTGGGCGTGGAAGGCCTTGGCGGTGGCCCCGGTGGTGCAGGCGACGAACAGGCGCTTGCCGGCCAGGGCGTTGCCCTCCAGCCCGTAGGCGAAGCCGTGCAGCCAGACGAGGTCCAGCCACTCCTTCAGCAGCGAGGGGGTCGAGAACCAGTAGAGCGGGAACTGCAGGGCGATGACGTCGTGGGCCAGCAGCCGCGCCTGCTCGACATCGATCTCGATCGAGAAGTCCGGATAGACCTCGTAGAGGTCGTGGAACGTGACCCCGGGCAGGCTCTTGGCGGTCTTGGCCAGGGCGCGATTGGCGCGAGACCGTTCAAGCGCCGGGTGGGCGAGCACCAGCAGCACGCCGGAGGTGGCGGCCGCGGCGGCGGGGGTGTTAGCGTCAGGCGTCACGCATCGTCTCCGGCCGGGAAAATTTATTCATCAACACTTGAATTTCTGTCGCGACCGCGTCAGACCGGGCGCCGAGCACCGGACCGGGAGGAACCATGGTCGACAAGGTACAATCCGCCGCCGCCGCCGCCCTGCAAGGCGTGCTGTTCGACGGCATGACCATCATGGCCGGAGGCTTCGGCCTCTGCGGCATCCCCGAGAACCTGATCGCGGCGATCCGCGAAAGCGGGGTCAAGGACCTCACGGTCGTCTCCAACAATTGCGGCGTCGATGGCTTTGGCCTGGGGATCCTGCTGGAGAACCGCCAGATCAAGAAGATGGTCTCGTCCTATGTGGGGGAGAACAAGCTGTTCGAACAGCTTTACCTGTCCGGCGAACTGGAACTCGAGTTCAATCCCCAGGGCACCCTGGCCGAACGCATCCGCGCCGGCGGCGCGGGCATCCCCGCCTTCTTCACGCGCACCGGTGTCGGCACCCTGGTGGCCGAGGGCAAGGAAGTGCGCGAGTTCGACGGCGAGCTCTATGTGATGGAGCGCGGCCTGACCGCCGACCTGGCCATCGTCAAGGCCTGGAAGGCCGACGCCGAGGGCAACCTGATCTATCGAAAGACCGCCCGCAACTTCAACCCGATGATGGCCACGGCCGGCAAGGTCACCGTCGCCGAGGTCGAGGAGGTGGTCGCCGTCGGCGCCCTCGACAAGGACGCCATCCACACCCCCGGCATCTATGTCGACCGGGTGCTGAAGGGCGCGGTCTACGAGAAGCGCATCGAGCGCGTCACCACGCGGCCCCGCGACGAAAAGGCGAGCGTCTGACATGGCCTGGACCCGTGACCAAATGGCGGCCCGCGCCGCCCAGGAGCTGCGCGACGGCTTCTATGTCAATCTCGGCATCGGCATTCCGACCCTGGTGGCCAACTACATCCCCGACGGCATGTCGGTGACGCTGCAGAGCGAGAACGGCATGCTCGGCATGGGGCCGTTCCCCTACGAGGGCGAGGCCGACGCCGACCTGATCAACGCCGGCAAGCAGACCATCACCGAACTGCCCAGCTCGTCCTATTTCAGCTCGGCCGACAGCTTCGCCATGATCCGCGGCGGTCATATCGCCCTGTCGATCCTGGGCGGTATGCAGGTGGCCGAAAACGGCGACCTGGCCAACTGGATGGTGCCCGGCAAGATGGTCAAGGGCATGGGCGGGGCCATGGACCTGGTGGCCGGCGTCAAGCGCGTGGTGGTGGTCATGGACCACTGCGAGAAGTCGGGCGCGCCCAAGCTGCTGAAGCGCTGCAGCCTGCCGCTGACCGGGGCCGGCGTCGTCGATCTGCTGATCACCGAGCTGGGCGTGTTCGACGTCGCCCGCGGCAAGGCTCCGCTGCGGCTGATCGAACTGGCCCCCGAGGTCACCGTCGAAGAGATCACCGCCAAGACCGAGGCGGCGTTCGCGGTGGCGATCCAGGGACTCTGAACCACGCCGAACCTTCTCCCGTCTTCCCGGCCTTCGCCGGGGAGGCTGAGGAAAAGATCCGGCGTGAGGGCGGTCCTAGGGCTTGGCCTTCGGCTTTGGCGGCAGGCCGGTGACCGGATCGCGGGGCAGGGGGGCGAAGCCCTCGGCCACGAACAGGTCGGTGCGGCGGCTGTGCTTGCGGTCCAGGCCGATGCGGACGATCTCCAGGCCGACGGTCCGGGCGAAGTCCTGTTCGATCTCCGGCCGGTAGCCGCCCTCGAGGCTGGCGACCAGGGCGCGTTGGCCGAGGACCGCGGTCAGCGGCGCCTCGGTCTCGGCCTGGTTCTGCGGCCGGGCCTCGTGCACCCACATCCGCAGCGGCGGAGTCCCCGGCTGGCCGAAATAGTCGCGGCCGTAATAGGCGGCGGCGTTGAACAGGAAGCGGTCGTCCACCGCCACGGCGGTCACCGTCCCCCGAACCCGCTCGCTCTTGGCGCGGTCGACGATCGCCTCGACGCTGGCCTTCCAGCCGCGGGCCCGCTTGAAGCTGTTGGCCACGCCCATGGACTCGGCGGTGCGCGGATTGATCACCCAGGTCAGGAACACCGCGGCCAGGATCGCCTGCAGGGCCAGGCCGGCGATCAGCCAGCGCCGGGCCCCCCAGCGCAGCATCCAGGCCCCGACCAGCACCGAACCGGCGACATAGGCGGCCCCGGCCCAGTTGGCGTTGGCCCGCGACACGAAGGCCTGGGCGGCCACCGTCAGCAGCGGCGGAACCACGAAGCACAGCAGCATGACGTCCGGCGCGGTCAGCCGCCGGCGGACGGCCAGCACCACCCCACCGCCGATCAGCACGGCGAACGGCAGCGGGCCGAACACCCCGAACTGCGACAGCAGGAACTCGCCCAGCTCGCGCGGGTTGAACAGCGTCTTGGCCCCCCAATTGGCGTTGCCGGCGGTGTGCTCCAGCGTGGCGAAATGGTGATGGGCGTTCCAGATCACATTGGGCGCGAACACCACCGCCAGGGCGACGGCGAAGGCCGCCAGCATGGCCGGGGTCCACGGCCGCCAGGCGTCGCGCGACAGGGCCAGGTGCAGGACCAGGCCGCCGGCCGCGTAGACCGCCGCGTATTTCGACAGCAAGCCCAGGCCGAGCACGGCCCCCAAGCCCGCCGCCATCGCCAGGCGGCGCGGGGCGGGGACGTCGGGCAGGGCGGCCAGGCCCCAGATCAGCAGGGCCAGGAAGAACAGCAGCGGCGCGTCGGTGGTCACCACCCCCGAGGCCAGCTGGATGCCGGGCATCAGGGCGTAGACGGCGGCGGCGGCCAGGCCGGTCCAGCCGCCATACAGCCGCCGGCCGATGCGGTGGATGATCAGGGCCGTGGCCCCGTGCAGCAGCGGGGCCGACAGCCGCACCCAGGGCTCGGCGTCGCCGCCGATCGCCGTCGTCGCCCAGATCAGCCAGGCGATCAGCGGCGGCTTGGAGAAATAGCCGAACGCCAGGTGGCGCGACCAAAGCCAATACTGGGCTTCGTCCGGATACAGCTCGAGCGGCGTCGCGAACAGGGCGACGATCCGCAAGATCGTCAGGACCCCGACCATGATCAGGGTCAGGCGCCAGGCGCGGGCCTCGATCGGCGATGCGCTGTGCTGCGACGCCATGCTGAACTCCTGCTCAAGTAATAGAAAACTGACTAAATCTTTCGCAAACGACCTAGTCGCGGCGCGTTTATCGGCGATCGTGGCCTTTCCGTCACCAAACCTTCTAAATCAATCGCTAAAGGTCGGAACAATGACGTGGCGCGCTGGCGGCCTTGGGGGCCTGCGCCGCGCGAATAACGAGGGGACTTTACAAATGAATTCGATGAAGAGGCTCGCTGGCGGCGCGGCGCTCACCGTGCTCGCCCTAGCGTCGGCTAGCGCCGTCTATGCGCAAGAAACCACCTCGGCCATCCGCGGTTCGGTGACCGACAACGGCGCTCCGGTGGCGGGGGCCACCGTCGTCATCGTCCACCGTCCGACCGGCACCTCGGCGACGACCCTGACGGGTCCGGACGGCTACTATTCGGCGCGCGGCCTGCGGGTCGGCGGCCCCTACCAGATTACCGTCACGGCGGCCGGCGTGGCCCCGAAGAGCATCGAACTGGCCAATGTCGGCGTCGGCGACCCCGTCGTGGCCGATGTCGAGCTGGGCGCCCAGGTGGAAGAAGTTCTGGTCACCGCCGCGACCGGCGACAACACCAAGAACGGCGGCCCCACCTCGCGCTTCACCCGCGCCGACATCGACGCCCTGCCGTCGCTGAAGCGCGACCTGAAGGACGTGGCCCGCCTCAACCCGTTCATCACGCTGGACCCGACCAACCTCGACGCGGTGATCGCCGGCGGCGTGAGCAGCAAGTACAACAGCCTCACCATCGACGGCGTGAAGCAGAACGACGACTTCGGCCTCAACAACAACGGCTACCCGACCCAGCGCGGCCCGATTTCGACCGACGCGGTCCAGGCCCTGTCGGTGAACCTGGCCCCGTTCTCGGTGATCTATAACGACTTCCAGGGCGCCAACCTGAACGCGGTGACCAAGTCGGGCACCAACCAGTTCCACGGCACCGCCTTCGGCGAATATTCCAACGACAAGTACATCGGCGACAGCGTCCGCGGCGCCAAGGTCGCCAACGACTTCTCGGAAAAGACCTACGGCGCCACGCTGGGCGGCCCGATCTGGAAGGACAAGCTGTTCTTCTTCCTGTCCTACGAGAACTTCGAAGCCGAACGCCCGGTGCAGTCGGGCCCCGTCGGCTCGGGCCGCGCGATCATCGCCGGCAACCCGACCCTGGGCACCTACATCACCTCGGCCCAGCTGGTTCAGGTGCAGGACATCCTGGCGACCAAGTACGGCTACAGCTTCGAGCAGAAGAATTCGATCCTCAGCCTCAACACGCTGCCGGAAGAAGACGTCAAGAAGCTCGCCAAATTCGACTGGAACATCACCGACAAGCATCGTCTGGCGATCACCATCCAGGACACCGACGGCACCCGCCAGATCGAAGGCAACCGCAGCTCGACCACTCAGCTGCAGATGTACGGCGGCTACTACACCAAGGGTGACCACCTGCGGGTCTATACCGGTCAGCTGAACTCGCAGTGGACCGACAGCCTGCGCACCGAACTGGTCGTCTCCAAGAAGGAAGTGACCACCATCCAGCAACCGCTCGGCGGCTGCGCCGGCGACGGCTCGGCGGATGGCGACGAGACCTGCGAATTCGGCCAGTTCGCCATCGGCGCGATCCCCGGCTCGCCCGGCACCAGCACCCGCATCCTGGCCGGCCCGGACGTTTCGCGCCACGCCAACGCCCTGTCGAACACGGTCAAGACCTACCGCGCCCGCGCCTATTACGACCTTGGCGACCACTCGTTCCTGGTCGGCGCCGAGCAGGAAGACATCGGCGTCTACAATCTGTTCGCCCAGAACACCGAAGGCGCGTTCACCTTCAACTCGATCGCCGACCTGCAGAACGGCGTCCTCCAGTCCCTGACCTATCAGGGCGCCATCGTCGACGCCAACGGCGACGGCGTGCGCAACGAGAAGGACCTGGCCGCGGCGTTCGATTTCAAGTCGACCAACCTCTATATGGAAGACTCGCTGCGGATCACCTCGGACCTGACGGTCTCGGCCGGCGTCCGCTACCAGTACTACACCCAGTCCGACAAGCCGCTGGCCAACGCCAACTTCCTGAACCGCTACAAGTTCTCGAACAGCGAAAATCTCGATGGCCGCCACATCGTCCTGCCGCGCGTCAGCTTCAACTGGACGCCGGAATATGACGCCAACTACATCAGCCACATCAGCCTCAGCGGCGGGTTCGGCCTGTTCTCGGGCGGCTCCTCGACCGTGTGGCTGTCGAACAGCTATTCCAACACCGGCGTGCTGGGCGCGACGGTCAGCTGCACCCGCGGCTCGACCAGCACCAGCTGCGGCACCGCGGGCGGCACCACCGACACCGCGATCCTCAACCAGGTGACCTCGGGCTTCGACATCCCCACCGTCGTCGAGACCCTGCTCGACCCGACCAAGGCCTCGATCGTCAACATCCAGCGCTCGGCCAACGTCAACGCCCTGGACCCGAACTTCCAGCCGGTCTCCACCTGGAAGACCACGCTGTCGTTCGGCGCCGACCTCGCCCTCGGCGTGCTCGGCTCCGGCTATCGCTTCACGGCCGACGGCATCTACGCCGACGTCAACAACGGCATTCTCTGGAAGGACTACCGCGCCGGCCTGACGCCGATCCGCTTCGCTCCGGACGGCCGCCCGATCTACAACACCCAGATCGAGCGTGGTCTGCTGGTGGCCGGCTCGGGCACCGACACCGGCGCCGACTACGTGCTGACCAACACCAAGAAGGGCTACCAGAAGTCGGCGGCCATCGGCCTGGCCAAGAGCTTCGCCTACGGCATCGACGTCGGGGCCAGCGCCACCTGGGTTCGCGCCAAGGACGTCAATTCCGGCACCAGCTCGACGGCCTCGTCGAACTTCGGCCAGGTGGCGACCTATGACCTCAACAACCCGTCGCTGGCCACCTCGAACTACCAGATCAAGTACTCGTACAAAGGTCGCCTGTCGTGGAAGCACGCCTTCTTCGGCGACAACAACACCGGCTTCAACATGTTCTTCGAACGCCGCGCCGGCCTGCCGTACAGCTACGTGTTCCTCACCTCCAGCACGACGGCGGTGAACAACATCAACACCTTCGGCGACGCCGCCAGCGGCCGTCAGCTGTTCTACGTCCCGCAGACCGACTCGTCGGGCAATGTGACGGCGACCAGCGACCCGAAGGTCGATCTGAGCGCGGTGGACCTGACGGCGTTCAACAGCTTCCTGAAGTCGACCGGCCTGATCAAGTACGCCGGCCAGATCTCGCCGCGTAACGGCTTCAAGTCGAAGGACGTCAGCCGCGTCGACCTGCGCTTCAGCCAGGAGCTGCCGGCCTTCTTCCCGGGCGGCGCCAAGCTGCAGGCCTATGTCGACGTGATCAACTTCGGCAACATGCTCAATGACAAGTGGGGCGTCGTCGAACAGGTCGACTTCCCCTACACCTCGCCGGTCGTCACCACCGCGATCACCGGTAACCGCTACGTCTATTCGGGCACCAACTATCAGACCAACCAGAAATCCATCTCCAATTCGGACGCTCCGAACCGTTCGCTCTGGCAGATCAAGTTCGGCCTGAAATACAGCTTCTGATCCAGGCTCCGGCCTGATGGAAGACGGAAGGGCGGCCCGGCGACGGGCCGCCCTTTTTCTTTTGTCGCGTCGATTTGCTAGAAGGTCGGCTTGACCCGGGGCCCGGCTCGTCCCATCTGCCCGCCTCGCTTTGCTGGATTAGGTTTTTCGTCCATGACCCCGACCGTCCCCGCCGAATGGGCGTCGCACCGCGCCATGTGGTTGGGCTTTCCCAGCCACGAGGAGCTGTGGCGCGAGGATCTCGGCGCCGCTCAGGCCGAGGTGGCCGCCCTTGCCCGCGCCCTGGCCGGCCCGGGGGCCGAGCGGGTGCGGCTGATGGTGGCCGGCGACGCCGCCGAGGCGGCCGCCCACGCCCTGCTGGACGACACCTCGGTCGAGATCGTCCGCGGCCAGTTCGGCGACATCTGGCTGCGCGACACCGGGCCGATCTTCCTCGATCCGGCGCGCGGTCCGTCGGCGGCCGGCTTCCAGTTCAACGGCTGGGGCGGCAAGTACCCGCTCGAGGGCGACGACATCGTCGCCGAGCAGATCGCCGCCGCCTCGGGCGTGCTCCTGGCCCGCAACGGCTTCGTGCTCGAGGGCGGGGCCCTGGACCATGACGGCCTCGGCACCGTGCTGACCACCCGCCAGTGCCTGCTCAACCCCAACCGCAACCCCGATTTCGACCAGGCCAAGGCCGAGGCCGCCTTGGCCGC
>JAQGIN010000278.1 GCA_028291125.1 Caulobacter sp. | reverse complement strand
GGCACGGCCGGCGGGGCCGCGATCATCACCACGTCCGACTTGTCGGCGCCCAACGGATCGGGAACGCAGTTGACGGCCACCTTCTTGGCCAGCTTGTCGCGCTTGGCCTTCATCCGCTGGTTCATGCCCAGCGACACGGCGGTGCCGGCGAACGGCGCGGCGATGTTGCCGCCGACCTTGACCAGGGTGCCGATGATCGGGTGCTTCTTGTTGTCCAGCGCCGCCTCGCGCGCCTTGGCGCATTCGGGGCTGTTATATTTCGGGTGATTGACGTCGAGCTGAGCGACGGCCTGCTTCGGCGTCGGCCCGGCGCCGCACAGCAGGACGGCGGCGGCGGCGAGCCAGAGGGCGGGTCTGCGCATTGATCATTCCAATCGGTCGTCCCGTTTAGACAACGCGGTTCGCCGCCTCGGCGATCCCTCAATCGGGCCGCAGCGACCGCCAGCCGACCGCGTGCACCCGCCGCGCGCCCAGGGCCGCCGCCAGCGGTGCGGCGGCGAACAGGCCGGCGAAGGCGGCGTCCATGATGTTCAAGCCGCCGGTGAAGGCCCCGAAGGCCGGCAGGATCAGCCGCGCCCCGTCGGTGACGAAGCAGCGCCGTCGCACCGTGCCCCGGCCGCTGGTCCCCCGCGCGGCCGGATGCAGGTGGCCGGCCACCTCGCCGGGCTGAAGGCCGGCCTGGGGTTCGTGGCGCAGGATCAGGCCGGCGATCACAAGCTCGTCGACCACGGCGCCGGGCAGGGCGCGGGGACCGTCCTCGTCGTGATTGCCGACCGCCCAGATCAGCTCGCGGCCCAGGGCCAGGGCGGCGATGCGGCGGGCGTCGTCGGCCGGCAGGCGGCCCTCGCCGCCGGCGTCGTGGAAACTGTCGCCCAGGAACACCAGCCGCGCCGGGGCCAGGGCGTCGATCTCGCGCTCCAACCGGTCCAGGGTCTCGCGGGTGTCGTAGGGCGGCAGCATCTGGCCGCGGGCGGCGAAGCTGCTGCCCTTCTCGAAGTGCAGATCGGCCACCACCAGGGTGCGCTCGGCCGCCAGCCACAGCGCCCCCGAGCAACGCAGCATGGCGTTCGTGCCGGCCAGCCGCACCAGCAGGCCGCCGCAGTCGCTGATGGCGAAGGGGCGCTGCGGGCTCATCCCAGCGCCTCGGCGATCAGGTCCTGCTCGGCGTCGGCCAGGATCATGTCGCTGGCGTCGCCCGGGGCCCGCTCGCGGCCGATCTCCAGCATGATCGGCACGGCGAACGGCGAGACCCGGGCCAGGGCGGCGTGGCGCAGGCGGCCCTTGGTCCGGGCCAGCATGTCGCCCAGCCGGGCGACGTCCAGCTGGTGGGTGGCGGCGTCCTGGCGGGCGCAGCGCAGCAACAGGTGGTCGGGCTGGTGGCGGCGCAGCACGTCGTAGATCAGGTCGGTGGAGAAGGTCACCTGCCGGCCCGACTTCTCCTGGCCCGGATAGCGGCGCTCGATCAGGCCGGCGACCAGGGCGCAGCCCTTGAAGGCCCGCTTCATCAGGAAGCTTTCCTCCAGCCAGGCCTCCAGATCGTCGCCCAGCATGTCCTGGTCGAACAGGGCGTCGAGATCCAGGTCTTCCATCGAATTCAGCGACCAGATGTTCAGCGCGTAGTCGTTGCAGACGAAGCCCAACGGCCCGACCCCCAGGCGGTCCAGCCGCCGGGTCAGCAGCATGGCCAGGGTGGTGTGGGCCAGGCGGCCGTCGAACGGGTAGCAGACCAGGTGGTGGCGCTTGCCGTGCGGGAAGGTCTCGACCAGCATCTCGTCGGCGCCGGCGATCAGCGAGTGCTGCTTCTGGAAGCCCATCCATTCCCGGACGTCGGGGGGCAGGGCCTTCCATTCGGCCTCGTGCGACATCATCTTGCGCACCCGGCTGGCCAGATAGGTCGACAGCGCGAATTTCGAGCCGCCCCAGCTGGGCATCTTCGGGTCGCGGCCGGGATCGGGCGAGACGAAGGCGTCGGCCCCGACGATGGAATTGAACCGCCACACCTGGCCGGCGAAGATGAAGGTGTCGCCGGGGACCAGCTGTTCGAAATAGCCTTCCTCGGCCTCGCCGATCTTGCGCCCGCCCATGGGCCGTTTGCCGCCGCCGATGCGGATATTGACCGTGGCCGGCGAGACGATGGCCCCGACGTTCATCCGGTGGCGCTGAATGGTCTGGGCGTTGCGGGCCCGCCATAGGCCGTCCTGGCCCTGGACGATGCGGCGGAAGCGGTCATAGGTCTTCAGGGCGTAGCCGCCGGTGGAGACGAAATCGACCACGGTCTCGAAGTCCTCCCACGACAGCTGCGCATAGGGCCCGGCGGTGCGGACCTCGTCATGGAGGGCGACCAGGTCGAAGGCTTCCGAGCAGGCGCAGCCCATGACGTGCTGGGCCAGGACGTCGAGGGCCCCGATCCGCGCGGTCTCGCCGTCCAGGTGGTTCTCGAGGATGGCGTCGGCGGCGGCGCGGCATTCCAGCATCTCGAAGCGGCTGGCCGGCACCAGCAGGGCCCGCGACGGCTCGTCCAGCCGGTGGTTGGCGCGGCCGATGCGCTGGGCCATGCGTGAGGCGCCTTTGGGGGCGGCCAGCTGGATGACCAGATCGACGTCGCCCCAGTCGATGCCGAGGTCCAGGGTCGAGGTGCAGACGACCGCCCGCAGCGCGCCGCGGGCCATGGCCGCCTCGACCTTGCGCCGCTGCTCCGCCGACAGCGAGCCGTGGTGCAGGGCGATGGCCAGGCCGTCGTCGTTCAGCTTCCACAGCTCTTGGAACGCGAACTCCGCTTGAAAGCGCGTGTTGACGAACACCAGGGCGGTGCGGCTCTGCTGGATGATCGCATAGACCTCGGCCATGGCGTGCTCGGCCGTATGACCGGCCCACGGCACCTTGCCGCCGGAGACCAGCACCTCGACGATCGGCTGGGCGCCGCCCGAGCCGAGCACGAGGTCGACGGAATGGGCGCCCTGCCCCCTCGCGGGGAGGGGTTGGGGTGGAAACACCGGCTCGGCGTCGACGCTGGCCTCCCCACCCCCCGCCCCCTCACCGGGAGGGGGAGAGGGTTCGTTGCCGCCTAGCCACCGTCGCACCAGGTCTGGATCGTCCACCGTCGCCGACAGCCCCACCCGCCGCAGCCGCGGCGCGAACAGCTGCAGCCGGGCCAGGCCGAGGGCCAGCAGGTCGCCGCGTTTGGACGGCCACAGGGCGTGGGCCTCGTCGATGATCACGCAAGACAGGTCGGCGAAGTATTCGCGCGCGCCCTCCCAGGCGCAGAACAGCGCCAGCTGTTCGGGGGTGGTCAGCAGGATGTCGGGCGGCCGCAGGCGCTGGCGGGCCTTGCGGGCCTCGCCGGTGTCGCCGGTGCGGCTCTCGGCGACGATCTTCAGGCCCATCTCCTGGATCGGGGCCATCAGGTTGCGCTCGACATCGACGGCCAGGGCCTTCAGCGGCGAGATGTAGAGGGTGTGCACCCCCGGTGGAGCATTGCGCGGCGGGCGCTCGGAGAGTTCGATCAGCGACGGCAGGAAGCCGGCCAGGGTCTTGCCGCCGCCGGTCGGGGCGATCAACAGAACGTCGCGCCCGGCCCGCGCCTTCTCGACCATGGCCAGCTGATGGGGGCGGGGAGCCCAGCCGCGCGAGGCGAACCAGTCGGAAAAACGGGGCGGAAGGGCGGCGGCCGCGGACATCGGTCCGCCTATAGCATGTTCCCGTTCCGTTTCCACCCGAACCCGGCTAGGAGAGTCGCGTGAACGCCCCGACTCCCGTCCTCGACCTGGCTCCGGCCCTCGTCGTCCTGCCCGGCCCGCGCGCCGGGGCGGCCGACGGCGGCGGCGCGCGGCCGCT
>JAQGIN010000252.1 GCA_028291125.1 Caulobacter sp. | reverse complement strand
GCGGCGGCCTGGCCTCGCGCACCTCGGTCTCGACCCGCTTGACGGTGTTGAGATTGGCGACGATCGAGCGGACGATCTCCAGCGCGTGCGCGTCGTCATTGGCCACGTAGTCGACCACGCCCGAGCGGCGGCCATGGGTGTCGGCCCCGCCCAGCTCCTCGGCCGAGATCACCTCGCCGGTGGCGGCCTTCACCAGCGGCGGGCCGGCCAGGAAGATGGTGCCCTGGTCGCGGACGATCACCGTCTCGTCGCTCATCGCCGGCACATAGGCCCCGCCGGCCGTGCACGAGCCCATGACGCAGGCGATCTGGGCGATGCCCGCCGCGCTCATCCGCGCCTGGTTGAAGAAGATGCGGCCGAAATGGTCGCGGTCGGGGAACACCTCGGCCTGGTGCGGCAGGTTGGCCCCGCCGCTGTCGACCAGATAGACGCAAGGCAGCCGGTTCTGCTGGGCGATCTCCTGGGCCCGCAGGTGCTTTTTCACCGTCATCGGGAAATACGCGCCGCCCTTCACCGTGGCGTCGTTGGCGACGATCATCACCTCGCGGCCCGACACTCGGCCGATGCCGGTGATCACACCGGCCCCCGGGGCCTCGCCGCCATAGAGGTCGCAGGCCGCCAGCTGACCGATCTCGAGGAACGGCGAGCCGGGATCGAGCAGGCGCTCCACCCGTTGGCGCGGCAGCAGCTTGCCGCGGGCGACGTGGCGGGCGCGGGCGGTCTCCGGGCCGCCCAGGGCGACTTGGCCGACCCGTTCGCGCAGGGTCTCGGCGAGCGCCCGATTGTGCGCGGCGTTTTTGGCGAAGGTCTCGCCCGAGCGGTCGACACCGGTGTTCAGTTTCGGCATGGCCGAGGCATAGCCTGTTCCTGCGCCGGCCGAAAGCGGGAGGATTTGCCCCCGACGGCCCGGCTCGACCGCGATAGGCAAGCGCCGCGGTTCGCGCTAGCGTTCGGCCCGTGCATACCCTGCCCGACTCCATCGCCGACACCGCCCTGGCCCGGCTTTTCGGGCGGGGTCGGCGCGACGGCGACGTCACTTGGTTCTCCCTGCCGGGCGGGGCCAAGCTCTATGTTCCCGGCGAGGCCTCCGATCAGCTCTATTTCCTGGGGGCGGGACGGCTGGGCGTGTTCCGCCGCGAGGAGGGTCAGGAGCAGCAGTTCCTGGGCGTGATCCGCCCCGGCGAGCCGGCCGGCGAGATGGCGATGATCGCCGGCACGCCGCACTCGGCCCATGTCGTGGCCCTGCGCGACAGCGAGATCCTGGCCATGCCGCGCGATGTGTTCTTCGACGCGGCCGAGGACGATCCGGCGGTGATGCTGGAGCTGGCCAAGCTGATGATCCTGCGCGTCCGCCAGGCGGCGACCCAGGTCTCGGTCGGCGATCCTTCGGTGTTCGGCTTCATCGCCGTCGAGGGCGGCGACCCGATCCGGCCGCTGATCGACGACCTGGCCGAAGCGATCGAGGCCCTTGGCTATTCGGTCACCGTCGAGGGCGGCGAGTCGCTGACCGCCCCCACCGAATGGTTCTCCGAGGTCGAGCGCGAGCACGACTTCGTGCTCTATGTGGCCGAGGCCGGGGAGACCGCCTGGAAGCATCTGGTCGGCCGTCAGGTGGACCGGCTGTTCCGGGTCGGCCGCGGCGACCACGCGCCGCCGGCGGTGATCCCGTCCTATGCCTCCGGCCCGCTGCAATCGCAGCAGCTGGTCGACCTGATCTTGATCCAGCCCGCCGGCCAGCCGCATCCGGTCGGCTCCGAACTGTGGCTCGACGCCACCGAGACGGCGCGGCTGTTCCACCTGCGCGACGGCGCGGCCGCCGACCTGCAGCGCCTGGCCCGCGTCCTGACCGGCCAGGCGGTGGGCCTGGTGCTGTCGGGCGGCGGGGCGCGGGCCTACGCCCATGTCGGGGCGATCAAGGCCCTGCGGGAACGCGGCGTGCCGATCGACTTCGTCGGCGGCTCGTCGATGGGGGCCATCATCGCCGGCGGCCTGGCCATGGGCTGGGACGACGCCGAGCTGGACCGCCGCATCCGCAAGGCCTTCGTCGACTCCAGCCCGCTGGACGACATCGCCTTTCCGATCGTCGCCATGATCCATGGAGCCAAGGTCTGGACCCGGCTCGACGAGCATTTCGGCGACACCCAGATCGCCGACCTGTGGCTGCCGTTCTTCTGCGTGTCGTCGAACCTGACCTCGGGCACCTATCACCTGCATCGGCGCGGCGGCCTGCGCGACGCCCTGCGCGCCTCGATCTCGCTGCCCGGCGTGCTGCCGCCGGTGACCGAGGGCGGTTCGGTGCTGGTCGACGGGGCGGTGATGAAGAACTTCCCGGCCGACATCATGCGCGCCGTGCAGCTTGGCCCCGTCGTCGGGGTCGACGTCACCCGCGGACGCAGCATCACCGCCGAGGACGTCCAACGGCCGGCCTCGCTGTGGCGCTGGTTCTGGTCGGGCGACTGGCGCAAGGGTCCGCCGATCGTGGCCCTGCTGATGCGCGCCGCCACCGTCACCGTCGGCCGCGACCTGGCCGCCAGCCGCGAGGCCTCGGACGTGCTGATCACCCCCAAGCTCGACCGGGTCGACATCCGCGATTGGAAGGCCTTCGACCAGGCGGTGGAGGCCGGCTATGTCGCCACCCTGAAGGCGCTGGACGGGCTGGATCGCCCGGTCACCGCCCTGCGCCGCCGCAGCAGCCTGGCCGAGACCGCCCGCCGCGGCCTCAGCGCCGTCGGGCGAGGATGAACAGCCGCGAGAACGGAAACAGCGTCACCCCGTCGGCGCGCGGCGGGAAGGCCTGGGCGATGCGGGCGCGGAAGGCGGCCAGGAACGGCTCCAGCTGGGCGTCGCCGGCCAGGGCGTCGAGATAGGGCCGCAGGGCCGTGCCGCGCATCCATTCGACCACCGGATCCTCGCCCGCCAGCGCGTGCAGATAGGTGGTCGACCAGATGTCGATCGCGTCGCAGGTCGGGGCCAGCCAGTCGTAATAGGCCTCGGTCGGCGGGGTGGGGTTGATGCGGCGGGCCTGGCGGGTCAGGCCGGCCCAGGGCCCCTGCTCGGCCGTCTCGCGCAGGATGGCGTGATGCGCCGACTCGTAGGCCATCGGCATCTGGCAGGCGAACACTCCGTCCGGGGCCAGGCTGGCGGCCAGATGCGGGATCAGGGCCTGGTGGCCCCCCAGCCACTGCAGGGCGGCGTTGGTGAAGATCAGGTCCGGCGGGACCTCCGGCGCGAAGGCGGCGATGTCGCCCTCGATCCAGTCGACCGCCGCCACGCGCTTGCGCGCCTGGGCCAGCATGTCGGGGCTGGAATCCAGGCCGTGGACCCGGGCCAGCGGATGACGCGCCGCCAGCAGGGCCGCCTGCTCGCCGGTCCCGCAGCCCAGATCCCAGATCTCGCGCGGCTCGAGGTCGTGGGGGACCTGCAGCAGCAGGTCCAGGGCCGGGCGGTCGCGATACCGCGCGTAGCGCTGGTAGATTTCGGGGTCCCAGGTCGGCATTCGGGTCCTCGCGGGTGCGGCGTTTTGTTGCGGAGCTAGACCATTTGGTCGCAGCGGCGAAGCCGGCCCCGTCCGCCATGATACGGCCAGGCTCCGACTCAGGCCATTCGGCCACCGGAATGGAGCGAAACTTTGCTCGCCTAGGGCGAGGTTTCAAAGGTGAAGATGTTGGACCAGGACATGATTCAGCCCGCTCTCCATCCGCTCAAGACCGACAGGCGGTACGTGCGCCTGCTGACTCACGCCGCCCAGGTGCGCTGGCCCCTGTTCGGCGCCCTCGTCGCCAATCTGGCGTTCTGGGCCGCGGTCATCCTGGCCGTCCGCGGCCTCTTGAGCTGATCCCCCTTTTCAGACGGCCAAAAGCCTCCCATATTCCGAAGGTTACTGTTCAACAGCTGAAAGGAGGTGATCCAGTGTCTCATTGTCTCTCACCACGGTCGCGAGCGCTGACCTGGAGCCTAATGAGTGAGGTCTCCGCCTAAGGCGTCGAACGCCAAGGCATTTTAGGTCACGCCGCCGCACCGCGGCGGACGATGGAAAGGCCGCTCCGGGACACCGGGGCGGCCTTTTTGC
>JAQGIN010000229.1 GCA_028291125.1 Caulobacter sp. | reverse complement strand
CGCGCTGCGGCGGCAGGCGGGCGCCCGGGGCCAGGGTCCCGGCGGCGATGTCGCGGCGCAAGGCGGCGACCAGCCGCTCATAGAGCGGGCCGGCGGCGTCGGCGAGGGTCGGAGTCCAGTCGGCCATGGCGGCTCCTGATAATTGTCACTGGTACAATATTGCCTTTGACTCCTATTTCAATCGAAATGATGAGTGTGACAATCTCGTTGCAAGGGGTTGTCTCATGACCGCCGATCTGCTGCTCGCCTTCGTCCTGTTCGCCTTCGCCACCGCCGGCACGCCGGGGCCCAACAACATGATGCTGCTGGCCTCCGGAGCCAATTTCGGGGTGCGCCGCACGGCGGCCCATATCCTCGGGATCAGCGCCGGCCTGGGCTTCATGGTGCTGGCCATGGGCTGGGGCCTGGGCGCGGTGTTCGCGGCCTTTCCGGTGCTCTACGCGATCCTCAAATGGGCCGGGGCGGCCTATCTGCTGTACCTGGCCTGGCATATCGCCACCGCCAAGGGTGGCCTCAAGCCGGGCGATCCCGAGGCCAAGCCGATGACCTTCTGGCAGGCCGCCGCCTTCCAGTGGGTCAATCCCAAGGCCTGGGCCATGGCCCTGACCGCCGTCACCACCTATGCGCCGCACCAGGGCTATTACGGCCAGGTGGTGGTCGTGGCGACGGTGTTCATGCTGGTCGGGACGCCGTGCTGCGTCGCCTGGGCGGCGTTCGGGCGGGGGCTGCGGCGCTTTCTCGACCGGCCGGCCGTGCTGCGGACGTTCAATGTCGCCATGGCCGCCCTGCTGGTGCTGTCGCTCTATCCGATGATCGCCGAACTGCCGGAGGCCAAGGGGTCCGGACCCGCCTTCGACGTCGCCGCCGCCCGCCTGGTCGTGCTGCCGCGCCTGGTGCGATGAGGGCGTCGACGGGCGCGGGGTGACGGCGGGGCTCTGGGGCGGTAGAGAAGCGGCCCGTTCGCCAGCAGAGTGACTGCCCCCTTGCGACTTCCCCAGGCCCGTCTCGACCAAGTCCTCGACCGCTATCGCGAGATCGAGGCCCGCATGGGCGCGGCCGCCGATGGCGCGGAGATCGTCCGCCTGTCGAAGGAATACGCCGAGCTCAAGCCGGTGGCCGAGGCGGTGCAGGCCATCGCCAAGGCCACCACCGAGCGCCTGGAGCTGCGGGAGATGGCCGCCAGCGGCGACGCCGAGATGGCCGGCCTGGCCGTCGACGAGCTGAAGGCCCTGGAAGACAAGCTGCCCGACATGGAGCGGTCCCTGGCCCTGATGCTGGCCCCCAAGGACAAGGACGAGAACGCTTCGGCCATCCTGGAAGTGCGGGCCGGCACGGGGGGCGACGAGGCGGCGCTGTTCGCCGGTGACCTGTTTCGCATGTACCAGCGCTACGCCCAGCTGCAGGGCTGGCGGGTGGAGGTCGACAGCGTCTCAGAGGGCGAGATGGGCGGCTACAAGGAAATCATCGCCTCGATCACCGGCGACGGGGTGTTCGGCCGGCTGAAGTTCGAGAGCGGCGTGCACCGGGTGCAGCGCGTGCCCGAGACCGAGGCCCAGGGCCGCATCCACACCTCGGCGGCGACGGTGGCGGTGCTGCCCGAGGTCGAGGACGTCGAGATCGAGATCAATGACAGCGATCTGCGCATCGACACCTACCGCTCGTCGGGGGCCGGCGGCCAGCACGTCAACAAGACCGACTCGGCCGTCCGCATCACCCACTTGCCGACCGGGGTGGTGGTGACATCGTCCGAAAAGTCGCAGCACCAGAACCGCGCCAAGGCGATGAAGAACCTCAAGGCGCGGCTGTACGACATGCAGCGCCAGGCCCTCGACAGCGCCCGCTCCGACGCCCGCAAGAGCCAGGTCGGCAGCGGCGACCGCTCCGAGCGCATCCGCACCTACAACTTCCCGCAGGGCCGGGTCACCGACCACCGCATCAACCTGACGCTCTACAACTTGGCCACGGGGATGGAGGGCGACGCCCTCGACGACGTCATCAACCCGCTGATCGCTGAGGACCAGGCCGAGCGGCTGGCGACGCTGGAAGAGGGCTACACCTAGGGGCTCCGACAGCCATCATCCCCGCGAAGGCGGGGGTGATGGGCTCGTGGGACGGCCGGGCCCTCGATCCCTCCTCGCTTGGATCCACGCCTACAGGCTCTTTTCCATGACCACGAACTTCAAGTCGCCGCGCAGCGGGATGCCGAATTCCTCGCCGTGCGGGAAGGGCTCCTCGGCCCCGGTCAGGTGGAAGCCGCGGCGCTCGTACCAGGCGATCAGGGTGTCGCGGATGTGGACCACGGTCATCTTCAGCCGCTTGCCGCCGCGGGCCCGGGCGTAGGACTCGACGATGTCGATCAGCGCCCGGCCCAGGCCGGCGGTCTGCAGATCGGGCCGCACGGTCAGCATGCCCAGGTACCAGACGTCGCCGCCGGCCGGCTCGACCCAGACGCTGGCCAGCAACGGGCCGTCCTCGACCTCGCGCAGGGTCAGGATCGCCGCCTCCGGACTGGCGGCGCGGTCGCGGCGCAGGGCGTCGGCGTCGGTGCGCTGGCCGGTCAGATAGTCGGCCTCGGTGGTCCAGCCGGCCCGCGAGCTTTCGCCGCGATAGGCGGAATTGACCAGGTCGGCGACGGCCTCGAGATCGGCGTCGGTGGCGGCGTGCAGCAACATGGCGCGGAGTTAAGCCATGCCCGCGCCGCGAAGCCAAGCCGAGAGGTGATGGCGGGCGAGGCTGTCCTTCCCTGGGCTCGTGGATACTCGGCGCCGAGGTGCGAAATCCTCGTCCTTCGACGAGGGCGGGCCCTAGGGCCGCTCCGGCCGCCGCCGAACCCGCGTCCAAGCCCCCCCGGCGATCCGCCGCACGCGCGCGGCCTCCTGCCGCAAGGTGACCAGCGGGTGAAAGGCCAGGCCGACCGTGTCG
>JAQGIN010000222.1 GCA_028291125.1 Caulobacter sp. | reverse complement strand
TCGCCCTGTCGGCGGCCCACGACCTGCTGATCAAGAGCGCCTGGAAGGACGCCGACCTGGGCGAGGTGCTGCTGACCAGCACCCAGGCCTACGACGCCCGGGTCTCGCGCGACGGCCCGCCGGTGGCCCTGAACTCGCATTCGGCCGTCAGCCTGTCGATGGTGGTCCACGAACTGGCCACCAACAGCGCCAAGTACGGGGCGCTGTCCGTCGCCGCCGGGACCGTCGAGATCGGCTGGGGTCTGGCCGACGAGGCCGGCGAGCTGGTCCTGACCTGGATCGAGCGCGGCGGCCCGCCGGTGGCCGCGCCCACCCGCCGCGGCTTCGGCACGCGGCTGATCGAGGCGATGATCAACCGCGAACTGCGCGGCGCGGCGGTCTTCGACTTCGATCCCGAAGGGCTGAGGTTCGAGGCGCGGCTGCCGGTCGGCAGCACGGTGCGCTGGGCGACCGAGTTCTGACGCGCGCCGGGCCCCGAGGGGGGAAGGTCTTCCCAGGAGTGGTTTTATTGGGGAAAGTGGTGGGCGCAGTAGGATTCGAACCTACGACCCGCTGATTAAGAGTCAGCTGCTCTACCAACTGAGCTATGCGCCCCAACCGGTCCGAAGCACTTGCGTGGCCCGGCGGCGAGGCGCGGAACATACGCAAACAATTTTGGAACGCAAGGGACATTCGGGTGGCGAAACGAGACATCAGCGGCGCGGTGGATTTCGGGTACCTGGAAGGCTTCGCCGCGGACGACTCCACGGTGATCGACGAGGTGCTGGCCCTGTTTCGCCAACAGGCCCTGCTTTGGACCCCGTTGCTGGATCCCAGCCATGACGGCTGGCGCGACGCGGTGCACACCGTCAAGGGCGCGGCGCGGGGCGTGGGGGCCTTCGCCCTGGGCGACGCCTGCGAGCGGGCCGAGGCCGGCGGCGGCCTGGACGCGGTGCTGACGGCCCTGGATCAGGCCCTGCTCGACATCGCCGCCTACAGCCATGAGCGGGCGTTGCGGTCGCTGCGGGGGTAGGCCATCCCAACATCCATCATCCCCGCGAAAGCGGGGACCCAGGTGTTTTATCGTCGAGCGCCGTGGGTTTCAGAAAAAGCCTGGGTCCCCGCTTTCGCGGGGATGATGAGCTTCAATTGGATGGAGCGGCCTAACCCTTCGTCCGGTCCCACGACTCGTACTCATAGGCGATGCAGCGGTCGATCAGCAGGCGCCAGACCGGCTCGGCGATGGCCTCCGACAGCCCCGATTCGCGGGCGGCGGCCTTGACCTTCTCGACCACGTCCTCGATCCGCGCCCGGTCGAAGACCTTGGAGCGGTCGGCCTTGATGCGCGCGGCGGCGTCCATATAGCCCTGACGCTCGGTGAGCAGGGCCACCAGGGCGCGGTCCAGGGCGTCGACGCCCTGGCGAACATCGGCCATGGACTCGCATTCGGCGGGCGTACGGCGTTCGCCGACCTCGATAACCGTCTTGACCATGGAACCTTAGATACCCGCGCCGTTGTCCAGGGTGAGGAGCGCCGCCTCGTGGGCGGCCGCCTCCGCTTGCAGCCAGGCGACGAACGCCTTGACCTGCGGCAGCCGTCCCTTGGCCTTGGGATGCACGACATAATAGGCGAAGTCCACCGCCGTGGCGGCCTCGAACGGCACCACCAGGCGGCCGGAATCGAGGTCGGCCTGGGCCAGGGTGCGCTTGGCCAGGGCGACGCCGCGGCCGTTGGCGGCGGCCTCGATCACCAGGCTGGACTGGTTGAAGCGCGGGCCGCGGCCGCCGTCGACATTGCGGATGCCGCGCGCCGCCAGCCACATCGCCCAGTCGGGGCAGGAATCGTCGGCGTCGGGCGAGCCGTCGTGCAGCAGGATGTGGTGCGACAGGTCCTCGGGCGAGGCCAGGGGATTGGCGGCCAGCAGCTCGGGGCTGCACACCGGCACCACGGTCTCGCTGAGCAGGCGGATGACCTCCAGGCCCGGATAGCGGCCCGAGCCGTAGCGAATCGCCAGGTCGACCTCGCCGGCCGCGAAATCGACCACCTCCATGCCGGCCGACAGCCAGACGTCGACCTGGGGCTGGGCCTCCTCGAACTTGCCCAGCCGCGGCACCAGCCACTTGGCGGCGAAGGACGGGGCGGCGGTCAGGGTCAGGCGGCGGCCGTCGACGGCGGCGGTGAGCAAGGAGGCGGCCTCGGCCAGGCGGTCGAAGGCCTCGCGCAGCGCGGGCAGGGCGGTCTGGGCGGCGTCGGTCAGCAACAGGCCCTTGGGCGTGCGCTTGAACAGCGCCGCCCCGACATAGTCCTCGAGGTTCTGGATTTGCTGGCTGACGGCGCCGGGCGTCACCGACAATTCGTCGGCGGCGCGGCTGAAATTGAGGTGGCGGGCGGCCGCCTCGAACGCCCTCAGCGCATTCAGCGGCGGCAATCGGCGCCGCTCCTGCTGTCTTTCCATGAGTTTTCCTGAACGCCCCGGCAGAAGACTTCGATTGCGAATTGGCCCGCTCGCCACCAATTTGCAAGCGTTCGCTGACGGATCGGCCCTTTCGTCGGTGAACGCGAGCGGGGCGGATCGTAAGATTCGCCCCGTATTGCTTCCAGTTCGGCGTCGGAGCGCAAGCGCCGCCGCCGGCGCCATTTCCCGCTCCGGCTGTCCGGTGTCGTTTATAGAGGACCTAAAGCCTGATGTCTCGGCCGCAGGCCCACGCCCGCAAGTCTCGCCTCGTCGTCCTCGACGGGGCCGGGACCCCCGCGCGCGTCGCCGGCGCGGTCTGGCTGGTCGGCGCGGGGCCCGGCGATCCGGAGCTTTTGACCCTCAAGGCGTTGAAGGCCCTGCAGGCCGCCGACGTCATCGTCCATGACGGCCTAGTCACGGGCGAGATCCTCGACCTGGCCCCGGCCCGCGCGCGCCGCATCAGCGTCGCCAAGCGCAAATCGCGCCACACCCTGCCGCAGGACGAGATCAACCGCCTGCTGGTCGCCTTCGCCCTCGACGGCCTGACCGTGGTGCGGCTGAAGGGCGGCGATCCGTTCCTGTTCGGCCGCGGCGGCGAGGAGCTGGCCGCCTGCCGCGCCGCCGGCGTCGTCTGCCACGTGGTGCCCGGCGTCACCGCCGCCCTGGCCGCCAGCGCCGCCGCCGGCGCGCCCCTGACCCATCGCGGCGCCGCCCAGGCGGTGACCTTCGTCACTGGCCACGCCGCGCACGGAGAGCCCGACCTCGACTGGCCCGCCCTGGCCCGCCCCAACCAGACGGTGGTGATCTATATGGGCCTGACCACGGCCGGCCTGATCGCCGACCGCCTGGTCGCCGCCGGCCGCGCGGGCGCCACCCCGGCCCTGATCGTCGAGAACGCCAGCCGTCCCGACGAGCGCCGGGTGCTGACCACCCTGGCCGGCCTGGCGGCCGCGGCGCAGGGCCTGACTGGCCCGGCCCTGCTGATGGTCGGCGAGGCCATGGCCATGGCCGACGTGGGGGCGGACAACCTCGTCCTTCGACAAGCTCAGGATGAGGTTGTCTCGGACGCATCATTAGACCTCACCCTGAGCCTGTCGAAGGGCGAGGTCGCTGCTCAAATCCCTCAACGCGCGGGCCCCCGTCGATGAAAGCCCTGACCGCCAACCGCCTGTCCGACGGCGACGTCGTGTTCTGGAACGCCGGCCAGTGGGTCGAGCGGTTCGGCGACGCCCAATTGTTCGACGACGACCAGGCCGAGGCCGCCGAGGCGGCCCTGGCGGCCGGCAAGGCCCAGCCGCTGGCGGCCGTCGACGTCTATCTGATCGACGTCGCTCCGGTCGAGGGCGGCCTGGCCCCGGTCAGCTACCGCGAGCGCATTCGCGCCCTGGGCCCGACCAACGAACCCACCCATGGCAAACAGGCCGAGGGCGGGGCGGTGGTCGAGGCTCTTCGTCACGCGTCCGGGGCGGCCCGTTCGACCGGCCGCGTCGATCTGATCCGTAGAAAGTAGAGGAGGCGCGCCCATGTACCGTTACGACGCGCTCGACCGCGAGTTCCTGACCGACCGCTCCAACGAGTTCCGCCACCAGGTGGCCCGACGGCTGTCGGGCGAGCTGACCGAGGACCAGTTCAAGCCGCTGCGGCTGATGAACGGCCTCTATCTGCAGCTGCACGCCTACATGCTGCGGGTCGCCGTGCCCTATGGCTCGCTGAACGCCCGCCAGGTGCGCCGCCTGGCCTGGATCGCCCGCACCTACGACAAGGGCTATGGGCACATGACCACCCGCCAGAACATCCAGTTCCACTGGATCAAGCTGCGCGACGTGCCCGACATCCTCGACGCCCTGGCCGAGGTGGATCTGCACGCCATGCAGACCAGCGGCAACTGCATTCGCAACGTCACCGCCGACCCCTATGCCGGGGCTACCGCCGAGGAGGTCGACGATCCGCGCGTGTGGTCCGAGGCCATCCGCCAGTGGTCGACCCTGCACCCGGAATTCTCGTACCTGCCGCGCAAGTTCAAGTTCGCGGTGACGGCGGCCAAGACCGACCGCGCGGCGGTCAAGGTCCACGATGTCGGCCTGATCCTGCATCGCGCCCCGGACGGCGCGCTGGGCTTCGAGGTCATCGTCGGCGGCGGCCAGGGGCGCACGCCCTATGTCGGCCCGACCATCAAGCAGCACCTGCCGGCCAGCCGGCTGATGAGCTATCTGGAGGCGGTGCTGCGGGTCTATAACCGCCACGGCCGCCGCGACAACATCTACAAGGCCCGGATCAAGATCCTGGTCGCCGCCCTCGGGGCCGAGGAGTTCGCCCGCCAGGTCGAGGCCGAATGGGCGCAGATCGACTCGCCGTCGGCCGACCTGCCCGACACCGAGCTGGCCCGCATCCGCGCCGCCTTCACGCCGATGGCCTTCGAGACCCTGCCGGCCCGCTCCGAGACCTTCGAGCTGGCCAAGGGCGTCAGTTCGTCCCTGGCCCGGTTCGCGCGCAACAACGTCAAGCCGCACAAGCAGCCGGGCTACGCCATCGTCGAGGTGTCGCTCAAGGCCATCGGCCAGACGCCGGGCGACGCCACCGCCGACCAGATGGACCTGATCGCCGACCTGGCCGAGCGCTATTCGCTGGACGACGTGCGGGTGACCCACGCCCAGAACCTGGTGCTGCCGCACGTCAAGCTCGACGACCTGCCGGCGGTCCACGCCGCCTTGGCGCAGGCCGGCCTGGCGACGGCCAATATCGACCTGGCCAGCGACATCATCGCCTGCCCGGGCCTGGACTACTGCGCCCTGGCCAACGCCCGGGCGATCCCGATCGCCCAGGACATCGCCGCCAAGTTCGCCGATCCCGACCACGCCGAGCGGGTGGGGGAGCTGAAGATCAAGATCAGCGGCTGCATCAACGCCTGCGGCCACCACCATGTCGGCCACATCGGCATTCTCGGCGTCGATAAGAAGGGCGAGGAATTCTACCAGCTCAGCCTCGGCGGCTCGGGGGCGGAGGACGCCAGCCTGGGCAAGATCCTCGGTCCCGCCCTGCCGGCCGACAAGGTCGCCGACGCCATCGACACCCTGGTCGAGGCCTATCTGAAGGTGCGCGACGGCGACGAGCGCTTCCTCGACACCTATCGCCGCGTCGGCCTCGAGCCCTTCAAGGAGGCGGTCTATGCCCACGCTGATCAGGCTTGAGAACGGCCAGGCCCGTTGGGCCGAGAACAGCTTCGTCTCGGTCGTCGACGAGGACGCGGTTCCCGCCGGCGACGTGATCGTGTCGCTGAAGCGGTTCCTGGCCGAGGGCGAGGCCCTGCTGACCAACAGCCGCCGGGTCGGGGTGCGGATCGAGGCCGACGAGGCCGTCGAGGACCTGGCCTACGACCTGCCGCGCCTGGCGGTGGTGGCGGTGGCCTTTCCCAAGTACCGCGACGGCCGGGCCTACAGCTCGGCGCGGCTGCTGCGCCAGCGCCTGGGCTTCAAGGGCGAGATCCGCGCCGTCGGCGACGTGCTGCAGGAGCAGGCCGGCTTCATGGTCCGCTGCGGCTTCGACGCCTTCGAGCCGGCCGACGGGGCCACGCCCGAGGTGTGGTCCAAGGCCGCCAGCCGCTTCCGCCACGTCTATCAGCGCGGCGCCGACGCAAGGCCGCCGGCGTATGAGGAGCGGGGCGCGTGATGGCCTATGACCAGACCGAGGCGCCGACCCGCGTCGTCGAGGCCACGCCCGAGCCCAGCCTGGCCGAGCGGCTGAACGCCGAACTGCGCGACGCCGGCCCGCTGGAGGTGCTGCGCCGCGCCCACGCCCTGTACGGCGACCGCCTGGCCCTGGTGTCGTCGTTTGGGGCCGAGTCGGCGGTGCTGCTGCACTTGGCCGCCCAGGTGTCGAAAGACATCCCGGTGCTGTTTCTCGACACCGGCATGCTGTTCGGCCAGACCCTGGACTATCGCAAGAGCCTGGCCGCCGAGTTGGGCCTGACCGACGTGCGCGACCTGCGGCCGGCCTTCGCCGACCTAGCGGTCCACGATCCCAAGGCCGCGCTGTGGCGCGCCGACACCGACGCCTGCTGCCACATCCGCAAGGTCTTGCCGCTGGACCGCGCCCTGGCCGGCTTCGGCGGCTGGATCACCGGCCGCAAGCGCTTCCACGGCGGCGACCGCCTGCGCCTGCCGGTGGTCGAGGCGACGGGGACCCAGCTGAAGTTCAATCCCCTGGCCAACTGGAGCAAGGCCCAGCTCGACGCCTATGTCGCCGAGCACGCCCTGCCGGCCCATCCGCTGGTCGCCCAAGGCTTTCCGTCGATCGGCTGCTGGCCGTGCACCAAGCCGGTGGACGACCCCAACGCCGACGTCCGCGCCGGGCGCTGGCAGGGTCAGGACAAGACCGAGTGCGGCATCCACGTCGCCCGCGCCCCGGGCGCGGCGCCGAACGTGGGCGGGGATATTTAGTGACGGGAAGGGGGTTAGCCCGGCGGGCAGCCCTTGAATTCGCCGACCTTGGCGACGGTCAGCTGCGCCAGGTTGAGCGGCATCAGCGGCTTCATCGAAGCCTTGCCGTCGCCGCTGAACAGATCAAGCTTCTTGCCCTTGATCGCGCCGCCGACGTCGGAGGCGTACCAGTAGCCGTCGTGCACGCCGCCGCCGGGCATCGGCAGACCGACGGTCTCCTTGATGAACAGCACGGAGCGGCGTGGGATCACCGTCTTGTCGACGGCGACGGTGCGCATGGCCACCACCTTGCAGCCCAGGGAGTCCAGCGCGCGGATGCCCTTGGCGCCGGCGTGGTACAGGGTGGCGCGGAACTTGTAGTCCAGGGTGCCGGGCATCGCGCCGGTCAGCGCGCCGGTGATCAGGTCGCCGATCACATCGGGCGCGGCGTCGGACGGTGTGTCGGCGGCCAGGGCGGGGAAGGCGGTGGAGATGGCCAAAACGACCAAGACTCCGGCGAGGCGGCGTCGCATCGAGGGGAGACTCCTCTTATCGGCGTGTCTGTCGGTGGCCTTTCCTAAGCCAAAGGCGGTTAAGATGAAACCCACTGGGGGATGATCGAATGACTTTGCGCATCTATGGCGACAGCAAGTCGGGCAATTGCCTGAAGGTGAAGTGGACCGCCGAGCGCCTGCACCTGCCCTATGACTGGGTGGAGCTGGACATCCTCAAGGCCGAGAGCCGCACCCCCGACTTCCTCGCCCTGAACCCGGCGGGGCAGGTGCCGACGGTGATCCTGCGCGACGGCCGGGTCCTGGCCCAGTCCAACGCCATCATGCTGCACCTGGCCGACGGCTCGGTGCTGATTCCGTCCGATCCCTATGAGCGGGCCAAGATGTACGAGTGGCTGTTCTGGGAGCAGTACAGCCACGAACCCTATGTGGCGGTGGCCCGGTTCCAGATGACCTATCTGGGCAAACCGCGCGAGTCGCTGGACGGCAAGCTGGTCGAAAAGGGCAAGGCCGCCCTGGCCCGCCTGGAAACCCAACTGGCGGCCACGCCGTTCCTGGTGGGCAAGCGCCTGACCCTGGCGGACATCGCGCTGGTGGCCTACACCCGCGTGGCGCACGAGGGCGGCTTCGACCTTTCCGCCTATCCGGCCGTCAAGGCCTGGGTGGGCCGGGTGGAGGTGGCGCTCGGCATCCACTAGGTCCGTCTTTCGGAGTCCGCATGAAGCCCGTCGCCGCCAGCCTCGCCGTCCTTACCTTCGCCGCCGCCCTGACCGCCCCGGTCTCGTCGGCCCTGGCCTGGGGGGCCTCGGGCCACCGCATGGTCGGGGTGCTGGCGGCCAGGGCCTTTCCGTCGACGCTGCCGGCCTTCCTGCGCACGCCGCAGGCGGTGGCGGCGATCGGCGAATACGCCCGCGAGCCCGACCGTTCGAAGGGCTCGGGCAAGATCCACGACACCGACCGCGACGCCGCCCACTTCCTGGATGTCGATGACCAGGGCCGGATGTACGGCGGTCCCAAGTTCACCGTCGCCGACCTGCCGCCGACCCGCGTCGACTACGAGACCGCCCTGCGCGCCGCCGGGACCGACAGCTGGAAGGCCGGCTATCTGCCCTATGCGATCATCGACGGCCACCAGCAGCTGGTGAAGGACTTCACCTACTGGCGCATCCTCACCGCGGCCCTGAAGCACACCAAGGATCCGAAACGGAAGGCCTATTACACGGCCGATCTGAAGCGCCGGCAGGAGCTGCTGGTCCGCGACCTGGGCGTCTGGGCCCACTATGTCGGCGACGCCAGCCAGCCGATGCACCTGTCGGTGCACTACAACGGCTGGGGCGACTATCCCAATCCCAAGGGTTTCACCCAGGACCACATCCACGGTCCGTTCGAGGGCCCGTTCGTCAAGACCAACGCCGTCGAGGCCGCGGTCCGGACCCAGATCCCCGCCTATCGCGACTGCGCCTGTACGATCCAGCAGCGCACCGTCGACTATCTGACCACCACCTGGAAAGAGGTCGAGCCGCTGTACCAGCTGCAGAAGGACGGCGGCCTGGCCGACGGCGACCCGCGCGGCATCGCCTTCGTCGATGGCCGCCTGGCGGCCGGGGCGGCCGCGCTGCGCGACATGGTGGTCGACGCCTGGGCGCTGAGCGCCAAGGGCACGATCGGCTATCGGCCGGAGATCAGCGTCGCCGACGTCGAGTCCGGCAAGGCCGATCCCTGGAACGACCTGTACGGCAAGGACTAGGCGTCATGCTGCAGTTTGGCCGCCATCGGCCGGGCCTGATCTATCTGGACCGCCCGGCCGCCTTCGGGATCGCCGAGCGCGACGGCCAGATCGCCGTCGTCGAGGTCAGCAAGCCGCGCCAGCCGCCCTATTTCGACCTGCCGGGCGGGGCGGTGGACGCCGGCGAGGACGAGCCGGCGGCGACGGTGCGCGAGTTCGGCGAGGAAACCGGCCTAATCGTCGAGGTCGGGCCGCTGATCGTGCAGGCGGCGCAATATTTCCTCAAGTCGGACGGCCAGCCGGTGCGCAATTTCGGCGGCGTCTATTGCGTCACCGTGGTCGGCGACAACCCGGCCCTGAAGGTCGAGGACGACCACGCCCTGGTATGGCTCGACCCGCGCGAGGCGGTCGAGCGCCTGCGCCACGACGCCCACGCCTGGGCGGTGGCCGCTTGGCTACGCGGCGGGCGAGGGGCCTGATCGATGGGCTTGGCGCGGGAGCCCGTTGGGGGTTAGCATGACGCCATGGCCATCCAACTGAACGGCGCAGACCATCTGCTCATGGACCGCTATTTCGATTGCGTGCTGCTGCGCTATTCGGAAGGCGTCTACGACCTCGAAACCGCCCGGGCCGAGCTGGCCCAGGCCTTCATCCAGATGACCAACGGGGAGCCGGGGTTTCGCACCCACATGCAGTCCGTCCTCGACGCGCGCGACGACGCCTAGCCGCGAACTCGTGCTATTCTCGTCGATCCACCACCGGGAGCCGACGCGATGACCGACAGCATTGAAGAGCGTCTCGAAGACCTGGAACGCCTGGTCCTGAAACAGGCCGAGCGGATCGTCGATCTGGAGCTGCAGGTCGAAAGCCTGCTGCGCCTGGCCCGCCACGCCATGCAGCGCGGCGCGCCCGAAAAGAGCGAAGCGGCCTAGGTCGCAAAAAAGCCACCCCGACTAGGCCGGGCGCTGCGCCTCTCAGGCGGAGGCCGGCGGATCCATCGCCGCCTCCAGGACTTCGCGCAGATAGTCGACATGGCTTCGGAAGGCGCGGCTCCCGGCCGCCGTGATCGCCACCCGGGTGCGGGGCTTCTTGCCCACATAGTCCTTGTCGATGCGGACGTAGCCGGCCTTCTCGAGCGTGGTCAGATGGCTGCCGAGATTGCCGTCGGTGGCCTGGGCCAGACTCTTCAGCCGGCTGAACTCCAGAGGCGGCAGGTCGCTGTCGGCATAGAGGGCGGCCATGATCTTCAGGCGCAGGGATTGGTGGATGAGCTCGTCGGGCTGACCCATCAGAGCCTCCGCATCCACAGGCCGCCGACGATCAGGCCGCCGCCGACCACCGCCGCCATCCAGAAGGCCAGCCAGGGTTTGAGGAAGAGGAAGCCTCCCAGGGTCAGGACCAGCACCGCGCCCCCGATCCAGACCATGCGCGGCAGCCGCGCGGTTCCCAGCAAGGCGTAGATCAGACCGACCAGCAGTCCCGGAAAGGCCAGATAGGCCTCGGGCGCGCGCGGCTGGAACACCGTCATGGTGGCCCCATAGAACAGGGCGATGATCACCCCCATGACCGCCCCGCGAAGCATGGGACGCGCGTCGAAGGCGGCCTCGGTGGGGCTCCTCGGCGCCCGGCGGGCCACTATCAGCCCGACGGCCAGGGCGATCAGGTCGACCGGCAGCCAGATCTTCCACCAGGCCTCGACCGGCAGCAGGCCGGTGGCGCCATAGCCGGCGGCCAGCGCCACGCCCCAGACGATCAGCTGCGGACCGACGATCCGGTAGGCGCGCGCTTCGAAGCTGCGGGCCTGGGTTTGGCCGACGTCGCGGAGGGCGGCGGCGGCTTCGCTGCGCGTGACGCTCATGGCTATCTCTCCTAGAGTTCTCTGAATGGCAGAGTGTCTAGGATCGAATACTCTGTCAAGCAGAGTATTCTGTCGTGACGGTCATTCGGCGCCGGCGACGCCCTCAGAGGTCGAACCGCACCCCCTGGGCTAGGGGCAAGGCCCCCGAATAGTTCACCGTCGCGGTCTGGCGGCGCATGTACTGCTTCCAGCTGTCCGAGCCGCTCTCGCGGCCGCCGCCGGTCTCCTTCTCGCCGCCGAACGCCCCGCCGATCTCGGCCCCCGAGGGGCCGATATTGACGTTGGCGATGCCGCAATCGCTGCCGTCGGCGGCCAGGAAGCCCTCGGCCTCGCGCACGTCATTGGTCAGCACGCAGGACGACAGGCCCTGGGGCACGTCGTTCTGAATGGCCA
>JAQGIN010000017.1 GCA_028291125.1 Caulobacter sp. | reverse complement strand
CGCTGATTTCCTGGATCGCGCACATCAACGGCCAGCTGAACAGCAGCACCCAGCTCAGGCCGTAGCCGAATTGCGCCCCGGCCTGGGAATAGGTGGCGATGCCGCTGGGATCGTCGTCGGAGGCCCCCGTGATCAGCCCCGGTCCCAGCACCCGCAGCAGCTTGGGCCGCTCGACCTCGACCTCGGTGTCGTCGGGCGCTTGTCTCAGGTCGGTCTGCGTCATGTCTTGGCTTCCGCCGCCGTGGACGTCGCGCCGGTGAAGCTCGGCCGCGTCCGTGGCGATATTAAGCCGCGATGCGAAGCGCGTTCAAACCCTGACCATGGCCTCAGGCGCTGATCGCGTGCAGCTCGGCCGCGTGGGCCCGCAGCCAGGCGCGGTGCGGGGCCGGGTCGCCGGCCAGGCTCTGGCAGAGGGCCCAGAACTTCGGACCGTGATTGGCCTCGATCAGGTGGGCGCATTCGTGGGCGCAGACATAGTCGGCGACGTCGAACGGGGCCAGAACCAGCCGCCAGGAATAGCGGATCGCCGCCGGGGCGCCGGGGCGGGCCAGGCGGCAGGACCCCCAGCGCGCCTTGGGATCGGCGACGGCCACCGACGGCATGGGCCGGTTCAGGGCGGCGGCGTGGTGGGCGGTGCGCTCGGTCAGGGTGGCTAGGGCGTCGCGCTTGGCCAGCCGCAGGATGCGCAGGCCCCAGGCGACGTCGTCGGGGGCGACCAGCCGGCCCTCGGCCTCGCCGGCCTCCGCCTCGACCTTGCGCGGCCGGCCGGGGCCGATCTCCAGCCGGTACGGCGCTCCGAACAGCCGCAGCACGCCGCCGGGGGCGATGGTCATCCGGCTGGGCAGGGCGGCCAGCTGACCGGCGATCCAGTCGGCCTTTTCATGGGCGAAGGCCGCCGCCTCGTTCAGGCGGCGGGGGGTGGGGGCCAGGGCGACGACCTCGGACTTGGCGCGGTCGACGCGCAGCGACACCCGCCGGGCGCGGCCGTCGACCTTCAGCCGCACGGCGCAGCCGGCGACGCTCAGCCGATCGCCGTCGGCGTAACGCTTGGGCGTGAACAGAACCATGGGCCTTTAATCGGGCCGAGCGCGGCGAGTCGCAAGCCGTCCCGCGACGATCAGCAGTCCGAGAAGTTCGGGTCGCACTTGCGGATGAAGGCGCGGACGCGGGGATAGATCTCCTCGCGGAAGCGCCGGCCGTTGAACACCCCGTAGTGGCCGACGTCGGGCTGGACGTAGTCTTCCTTGAGGGTGTCGGGCAGGCCCGTGCACAGGCCGTGGGCGGCCTGGGTCTGGCCGATGCCGGAGATGTCGTCGTTCTCGCCCTCGACCGTCATCAGGCCGATGTCGGTGATCAGGTCGGGCTTCACCAGCCGGCCGCGATGCATCAGCTCGCCCTTCGGCAGCAGGTGCTGCTGGAAGACGATGTCGATGGTCTGCAGGTAGAACTCCTCGGTCAGGTCGAGGACCGACAGATATTCGTTGTAGAATTCCAGGTGCTTGTCGGCCCCGTCGCCGTCGCCCTTCACCAGGTCGTTGAAATAGCGGCGGTGGGCGTTCTGGTGCTTCTCGGCGTTCATGCTCATGAAGCTGGCCAGCTGCACGAAGCCCGGATAGACGCGCCGGCCCATGCCCGGATAGGGCGGCGGCACGGTGTAGATCATATTGCTCTGGAACCAGGTGAAGGGCTTTTCCTCCGCCAGGTTGTTGGTCACGGTCGGCGACAGCCGCGCGTCGATCGGCGAGCCCATGAAGGTCATGCTGGCCGGGCGTGACGGATCGTTGTCCTCGGCCATCAGGGCGGCGGCGGCCAGCACCGGCGGGCCGGGCTGACAGACGGCGACGACGTTGGGCCGCGGGCCCAGCACGGCGAGCATGGCGCGGATGTGGTCGATATAGTCGTGGAAGTCGAAGCGGCCCTCCAGCATCGACACCTCGCGGGCGTTGATCCAGTCGACGATGAACACCGCGTGGTCTGGCAGGAAGGCCTCGACCGTGCCGCGCAGCAGGGTGGCGTAGTGGCCCGACAGCGGCGCGACGATCAGCACCGCGGGGTCCAGCGAGAATTTGCCGGCCCGGCGCATGTCGGCCATGTCGCGGTCGAACTGGATCAGCCGCGCCCAGGGACTTTCCCAGACCACGGTGGGGCGCACGCGCACCTCGACCTCGTTGACCGTGATGGTGTCGATGTTCCAGTCGGGCTTGCCGTAGCGCCGCGTGACGTTCGAGAACAGGTCGGCGCCGGCGTGAAGGCGCCGGCCCAGATCGGTGTTGGCCGCGGGATTGAGACCCGAGCCCCAGAAGTCGCGCGCCGCCCGCGCCGCCAGGCGCATCGGGGTGGACGCGTAATATGTCGCTTCATGCAAGGCGTAGAGCATGTCGCCTCCGCTATTGTGCGCTGCAACATAGCATACCAAAGCCTAACAGAGTCCAGTCGCGATGCGCCCTGGCGACAAAAGGTCCCGGGCCGGCGCCGCGGCGCCGCGAAACTAGCGGCCGGCCATCGCCGCCTTGATCTGGTCGGCCATCTGGTCGGGCGTCAGGCCGTAGGCCAGCGGGCGGTCGAAGCGGCCCTTGGGGTCCATCAGATAGACGGTGCTGGAATGGTTGACGAGATAGGCGTCGCCGTCGCCGGCCTTCTGATAATAGACGCGATAGGCCTTGGCCGCCGCCGCCACCTGCTCCGGCGTCCCCGTCAAGCCCAAGGTGGAAGCCGGGTACCCGCCGGCCGCCAGATAGGCCTTCATCTGGGTTGGATTGTCGCGGCCCGGATCGACCGAGATGAACACGATCTTCAGATCCCTGGCCTTGGGACCCAGCCGTTCGGTGGCCGCGGTCAGGGCCTGCAGGGTGCCGGGGCAGACGTCCGGACAGTAAGTGAAACCGAAAAACACCGCGTTCCACTGGCCTTTCAGGGCCTTTTCGGTGGTCGGGCGGCCATTTTGATCGACCAGCTGGAACGGTCCGCCGATCAGTTGCGGGCGGGGCGGCTTGAAGACGCCGGACGTCCAGACCAGGCCGACGGCGACCAGAATCCCGAGCAAACTCAGGGCCAAAAGCGCGGAACGGTTGCGAGGCGGCATGCGATCTTCCTTTGGCTCTCGCCAGACGCCCAGAACTGGACGATCCTCCGGCCATGGCCGATGCGTCGTTTTCAACAGCGCCCAACGATCGGACCGGGCTCGATAAGCCCGGCGATGGCCGGATGCAAGACGCGGGCTGGACCTGGTCCGTTCCCGGCCTGAGGCGCGGACGCCTGCGGGTGCGCACCCTGGTCACCCAGCGCTGGCTGACCGTGGGCGGCCAGACCCTGGCCGTGCTGTTCGTCGGCATGGTGCTGCGCTACCAGATCCCCTACGCCCTGTGCTTCAGCCTGATCGCCCTGTCGGCCTGGCTGAACGTGCTGATCGGCCTGGCCTCGACCGGCCAGAGGATGGCGCGCGAACGCGAGGCCACCGCCCAGATCGCCTTCGACATCCTGCAACTGACCGCCCTGCTCTATCTCACCGGCGGGGTGATCAACCCGTTCTCGCTGCTGCTGATCGCCCCGGTCAGCCTGGCGGCGGCGACCCTGCCGGCCCGCTACGCCCTCGGCCTGGGCCTGCTCGCCATCATCGCCACCATCGGCCTGGCGGTGTTCAAGATGCAGATGCCGGCGCCGGCGGGAGTCATCCGCACTCCGCCGGACCTGGTCTCGCTGCTCGGCGTGGTCACCGCCCGGGTGGTGGGGATCATCTTCATCGGCGTCTATGCCTGGCAGGCCGCCACCGAGTCGGCGCGGATGGAGCTGGCGCTCAATGTCACCGAGACCGTGCTGGCCCGCGAGCAGCGGCTGTCGGCCCTCGGCGCCCTGGCCGCCGCCGCCGCCCACGAGCTGGGGACGCCGCTGGCGACCATCGCCGTGGTGGCCCGGGAAATGGTCCGCAACGCCCCCGACGACCAGACCCGCGAGGACGCCGAACTGCTGATCGGCCAGGCCAAGCGCTGCCGCGAGATCCTGCAGCGGCTGACCGAAATGCCCGAGGCCACCGACGCGGTGCACGAGCGCATGAGCCTGGTGCAGCTGGTGCACGAGGTGATCGAGCCGCACCTGGCCCACGGCGTGCGGCTGGAGGCGGTGGTCAACGGCCCGGCCGGCGAACCGACGCCGGACATCTGGCGGCGGGCCGAGATCCTCCACGCCATGACCACCATCGTCGAGAACGCCGTCGACTTCGCCACCGCCGAAGTGCTGGTCATCGCCCGCTTCGACGCCCGGGCGGTGGTCATCGAGGTGCGCGACGACGGCCCCGGCTTCTCGCCCGAGATCCTGGCCAAGCTGGGCGAGCCCTATGTCACCACCCGGCCGGGCGGCGAAGGGTCGCGCACCGGCCATATCGGCATGGGACTGGGCTTTTTCATCGCCAAGACGTTGCTAGAGCGGACCGGGGCGGTAGTGGACTTTCGCAACGGGCGGCGCGGCGGCGCGGTGGTCGCCGCCCGCTGGTTGAGATCGGCCCTCGAGGCCCCGAGCTTTGGGGACTTGAAGACGGACATCTAGCGATGCAACGTCGCATTTACGCGGCGATATCGCGCAACTTGGGAGCGTGAACGTATGGCGGATATCAATGAGATGGTCGCGGCCCTGCCCGATAACAGCCTGCTTCTTCTCGACGACGATGCGCCGTTGCGCACCCGACTGGGCCGAGCGCTCGAACAACGCGGCTTCGCCGTCACCCTGGCGGCCTCGGTCGCCGAGGCCCTGACCGCCCTGAAGGCCCAAGCCCCGGCCCACGCCGTGCTCGACATGCGGCTGGAGGACGGCACCGGCCTGAAGGTGGTGGAGGCGGTGCGCGAGGCCCGCCCCGACGCCAAGATCATCATGTTGACCGGCTACGGCAACATCGCCACCGCCGTGGCGGCGGTGAAGGCCGGGGCGGTGGACTATCTGTCCAAGCCCGCCGACGCCGACGACGTCTGCAAGGCCCTGCTCACCGCCCGCGGCGACAATCCCGAACCACCGGACAATCCGATGAGCGCCGACCGGGTGCGCTGGGAGCATATCCAGCGGGTCTACGAGCTGTGCAGCCACAATGTCTCGGAGACCGCACGCCGCCTGAACATGCACCGCCGCACCCTGCAGCGGATCCTGGCCAAGCGGGCGCCGCGGTAGGGCCGGAGACCCCCTCCGGCCCTCCGGGCCACCGCCCCCAAGGGGGGAGGATCTAGAGGCGTCCAGATGCTCCCCCTTTTGGGGGAGCTGTCGCGGAGCGACTGAGGGGGTCGTCCGCCCTCCTCACATCGCCGAGATGCCGCCATCCAGCTTCATCTCGGCGCCGGTCATGAACTTGCTCTCGTCGCTGGCCAGATAGAGCACGGCGTTGGCGATGTCGTCGGGCTCGCCGATATGGCCCAGCGGGATCTGCCGGCCCAGCTTGGCGTGCGCCTCCTCCTTGCCGAACCGCGCGGTGAAGGGGTCGAGGATCGGGGTGTCGA
>JAQGIN010000110.1 GCA_028291125.1 Caulobacter sp. | reverse complement strand
GGCGGGCTCCTTGGCGGGGGCGGCGGCGAAAGCCGCGACCATCCGGGTGATCTCGGGGCGGCACGAGCCGCAATTGGTTCCAGCCCCGGTGGCGGCCCCGACCGCGTCGGCGCTGGCGGCTCCGGCGGCGACGGCGGCGGCGATGGCCTTGGCCCCGAGCTTGTGGCAGGCGCAGACCACCGGTCCGTGATCGACCGGCGCGCCGGGCGGACGGCCGAACAACAGGGCCGAACGGGCCCGCGGATCCAGGACCGGCAGGGCGAACAGTTCGGCCAGCCAGTCGCGCGGCGGCAGCCGGCCGGTGGTGGTGGTGAACAGCACCGCGGTCAGGCGGCCATCGCGGATCCAGGCCTGGCGCCGCGCGCCGCTGGCGAGGTCGTCATAGACCACCACCTCGCCGGCCAGGCCCTTGGTCAGGACCTTGCGCACCGCCTCGCGCTGGGCCGCGTCGCCGCGCCCGGCGAATTCGTGCAGTTGGCAGGCGTCCTGCGGGATGCGCCGCCAGACCAGGTCCTGGCCGGCCGGCGCGCCGACCGCCTCGGGGGCCAGGAAGAAGCCCTTCCAGGTCTCGCGATAGGCGCGGACGCGGGCGGGGGTGTGCTTGAACTCCGGCTGGCCGGAGATCGGGTCGAGATTGGCCGCGACCAGCCGATTGGCCCGGCCCGACGGCGCGAAGGCGTCGGTCCAGTGCATCGGCATGAACACCCCGCCGGGGCGCTGGCGGTCGGTGATCCTGGCCAGGGCCACGGCCTCGCCGCGGGCGGTGATCACTCGGGCCAGGGCGCCCTCGGCTAGGCCGGCGGCCTCGGCGTCGACGGGGTGGATCTCGACGAACGGCTCGGGCGCGTGGCGGCACAGGTCGGGGGCCAGGCCGGTGCGGGTCATGGTGTGCCACTGGTCGCGGATGCGGCCGGTGTTGAGCGACAGCGGATAGGCCGCGTCGAGCGCGTCGGCCGGGCCGCGCGGCCGGGTCGGGACCAGGCGGGCGCGGCCGTCGGGGGTCTGGAAGCGGCCGTCCTCGAACAGGCGCGGCGTGCCCTGGCCGTCGGGCGTCACCGGCCATTGCACCGGCGTCAGGGCGTCGTAGGCGTCGGGCGTCAGGGCCGACAGGCCGGCCAGGTTCAGGAGGCGATCGGTGTTCTCATAGGCGGTCAGCCGCGCCCATTCGCGGAACACGCCCGCCGGGTTGGCCCAGCCAAAACCGTCGAAGCCCATGGCCTGGGCGACGTCGGCCACCATCCGCCAGTCGGCGCGGGCCTGGCCGGGGGGCGAAAAGAGCGCCCGCTGACGGGTGATCCGGCGCTCGGAATTGGTCACCACGCCGTCCTTTTCGCCCCAGGCCAGGGCCGGCAGCACGACGTCGGCGAAGGCGGTGGTGTCGGTGTCGACGCAGTCGGAGACCACCACGAACGGACAGCGGTCCAGGGCCTCGCGCACCCGGGCGGCGTCGGGCAGGCTGACGGCGGGATTGGTGGCCATCACCCAGATCGCCTTGATCCGTCCGTCATGCACCGCCTCGAACATGTCGACGGCCTTCAGGCCGGGGGCGCGGGCGGAGTTCGGCGCGCCCCAGAACCGGGCCACCCGATCGCGGTCTTGCGGCGCGAAGTCCATGTGGCCGGCCAGGGTGTTGGCCATGCCGCCGGTCTCGCGTCCGCCCATGGCGTTGGGCTGGCCGGTGATCGAGAACGGGCAGGCCCCCGGCTTGCCGATCCGGCCGGTCGCCAGGTGGACATTGAGGATCGACAGCCCCTTGGCCGTGCCCTGGGCCGACTGATTGGCTCCCATCGAGAACAGGCTGACGGTCTTAGGATTGTCGGCGAATAGTTTGTAAAAACTCAACAAATCGGCCAGGCTAACGCCACAGTCGGCGGCCACCGCGGCCGGCGACTGGTCCAGCTCGGCCAGCGCCGCCTCGACCTCAGGCAAGCCGCTGACATGGGCGGCGATGTAGTCGCGGTCGATCGCGCCGCGGGCGATCAGCTCGGCCAGCAGGCCATTCCACAGCCGCACGTCGCTCTGCGGAGCGATGGCCAGGTGCAGGTCGGCGCCCTCGGCTGTGTCGGTGCGGCGCGGATCGATGACCACGTGCTTCTGACCCCGCGCCCTCGCCGCCTCCATGCGCCGAAACAGCACCGGATGGGTCCAGGCGGCGTTGTGGCCGGAAAACACCACCAGGTTGGCGAGGTCGAGGTCCTCGTAGCAGCCGGGCACCAGATCGGCGCCGAAGGCCAGCTTGTGGGCGGCGACGGCCGAGGCCATGCACAGCCGGCTGTTGGTGTCGATATTGCTCGAACCGATGAAGCCCTTCATCAGCTTGTTGGCGACGTAATAGTCCTCGGTCAGCAACTGGCCCGAGACGTAGAAGGCGACGCTGTCGGGGCCGTGCTTGGCGATCGCCTCCTTGAAGCGCTTGGCGACCAGGGCGGTGGCCTCGCCCCAGGCCGCCGGCCGGCCGCCGATGCTCGGCTCCAGCAGCCGGCCCCGCAGGCTAACCGTCGCGCCCAGCGCCGTTCCCTTCGAGCACAGCCGACCCAGATTGGCCGGATGGGCCAGGTCGCCGGCCACCGACAGCGCCCGGCCCTCGCCCACGAGCCCGGACACCCCGCAACCGACCCCGCAATAGGGACAGGCGGTCTTGACCGGGATCGCGGAACCGCCGTCAGCCATCATGCGCCGCCGTCGCCAGGCGCAGCAGCAGGCGGCCGTCGCGGACCTCCAGGGCCACGACCGGCGCGCAGCCCTTGCCGCGATCGGCCCCCATCGGCTCGCCGGTGGCCAGGTCGATCGACCAGTTGTGCAGCGGACAGGCCACGGCCCGGCCGTGGACGATGCCTTGGCTGAGCGGCCCGCCCTTGTGTGGACAGGCGTCCATCAAGGCGAACACCTCGCCGTCGCCGGTGCGAAAGATGGCGATGTCGCCGCGCGGGCTAGGCACGCGGCGGGCCCCGCGACGCGGGATGTCGGTCACCGCCCCGACATCGACCCAGACGGGGGTTTTGACGAGCGCGTTCATGCGGGTTCGAACTCCATCCGGCGGCTCATGGGGGTGAATTCCTCGGTGTGGCGGCCGGCCACGCGCTCGGCCCAGGGGTCGATGCGGGCGAAGCGCTGGGAATGGACGAAGCGGTCGTAGAGCGCCTTGCGCTGATCAGGATCGGTGACCTTCGCCTGGATGGTCTCCAGGCCCACCCGCGCCATCCACTTGTAGACGCGCTCCAGGTACCAGCCCTCCTCGCGATAGAGCTGCATCGCCGCGGCGATCACCCACACGGCCTCGTCCTCGGAGCCGACATGGGTCAGCACCTGCGTGCCCTGGATGTGCAGGCCGGCCGCGCCGCCGATATGGATCTCGTAGCCGCTGTCGACGCAGACCACCCCGAAGTCCTTACAGGTGGCTTCGGCGCAGTTGCGCGGGCAGCCCGACACCGCCAGCTTGACCTTGGCCGGGGCCCACGAGCCCCAGAGGAACTTCTCCAGGCGGACGCCCAGGCCGGTGGAGTCCTGGGTGCCGAACCGGCACCAGTCGCTGCCGACGCAGGTCTTCACCGTCCGCAGGCCCTTGGCGTAGGCGTGGCCGCTGACCATGCCGGCGGCGTTGAGGTCGGCCCAGACGGCCGGCAGGTCGTCCTTCTTGACCCCCAGCAGGTCGATGCGCTGGCCGCCGGTGACCTTGACCGCCGGAATGGCGAACTTGTCGGCAACGTCGGCGATGGCCCGCAGCTCGGCCGGGCTGGTCATGCCGCCCCACATCCGCGGCACGACCGAATAGGTGCCGTCCTTCTGGATGTTGGCGTGGACCCGCTCGTTGATGTAGCGCGACTGCTTGTCGTCGCGATATTCCGCCGGCCACGCGCACAGCAGGTAGTAGTTCAGGGCCGGCCGGCAGGACGAGCAGCCATCGGGCGTCGTCCACTCCATCGCCTGCATCACCGCCGGCATAGACTTCAGGTCCCAGGCGACGATGGCCTCGCGCACCGCCGAGTGCGGGTGATGGGTGCATTTGCACATCGGCTTGGGTCCGGTCTGGGCCTTGAAGCCGTCGCCCAGGGTCAGTCGCAGCACCTGTTCGACCAGCGGCGTGCACGAACCGCAACTGGCCGAGGCCTTGGTCACCGCCCGCACGTCGTCGAGGCTGGTCAGCCCCTGGGCCGTGATCGCGGCGGTGATCGCCCCCTTGCAGACGCCGTTGCAGCCGCAGATTTCCTGCGTATCGGGCATGGCCGCAACGGCCGCGCTAGGGTCCAGGCCGGACAGCCCTTCCGTAATCGCCTGGCCGAAGATCAAGGTCTCGCGGATCTCCGAGACGCTGGTCCCGGCCCGCATCAGGTCGAAGTACCAGCCGCCGTCGGCGGCGTCGCCGAACAGCACCGCCCCGGCCACCTTGCCGTCCTCGATCACCACCCGCTTGTAGACGCCGCGCCCGGCGTCGCGGAACACGATGTCCTCGCAACCCTCGCCGCCGGCGAACTTGCCGGCCGAGAACACGTCGACGCCCGAGACCTTCAGGCGGGTCGAGAGGACCGAGCCTTCATAGGCGCCCTCCCCGTCGGTCAGCGACTGGGCCAGCGAGCGGCACATGTCCCAGATCGGCGCGACCAGGCCGTAGCAATCGCCGCGATGCTCGGCGCATTCGCCGACGGCGAACACCGCCGGATCGGAGGTGCGCATGGCGTCGTCGACCACCACGCCGCGATTGACCGCCAAGCCGGCGGCCTTGGCCAGGCCGGCGTTGGGGCGGATGCCCACGGCCATGACCAGCAGGTCGCAGGGCAGGACGCGGCCGTCCTTGAGCTTGAGGCCGGCGACCTGACCGTCCTGACCGACGATCTCTTCCGAATGGGCTCCCAGCACCGTCTCGACCCCGCGCTCCAGCAGCGCCGCCTGCAGCAGGAAGCCGGCGCTCTCGTCCAGCTGGCGCTCCATCAGCACGTCCATCAGGTGGACGACGGTGGCGCCCATGCCGCGCCGGGCCAGACCGTAGGCGGCCTCCAGCCCCAGCAGGCCGCCGCCGATGACCACGGCGCGGGCGTCCGGCTTGGCCGAGGCCGCGACCATGGCCTCGACATCGTCGAGGTCGCGGAAGGTGACCACGCCCTTCAGGTCGATGCCGGGCAGCGGCAGGCGGAACGGGTCCGAGCCGGTGGCCAGGATCAGCTTGTCATAGGCCACCTCCAGCCCGCCCTCGGCGACCACCTTGCGGCCTTCGAGGTCGACGCCCGTCACCGTCCGGCCGGCGTGCAGGGTGATCCCGTTGTCGCGGTACCAGGCCTCGTCATTGATGACGATGTCGGCGAAGCTCTTCTCGCCCGCCAGCACCGGCGACAGCATGATGCGGTTGTAATTGACCCGCGGCTCGGCGCCGAAGATGGCGATCTCGTAGCGGCTGGGATCGCGCTTGAGGACCTCCTCGATCGCCCGGCAGCCGGCCATGCCGTTGCCGATGACGACCAGTCTTTCCCGCGTCAGGGGCTTGCTCATGCTGGGCTCCTCGGAGATCGGGTCAGACGCGGACCGGGACGGCGTCGGCGTGCAGGGTCGGCCACACGGCGCGCCAGCGAGATTTGAGGCCGTGCAGGGCCACCAGGGCGAACACCGCCAGGGCGGCGAAGCCGAGGAAGCCGAGCTGGTAGGAGCCGGTCAGCTTCTTGGCCATGCCCAGCGTCGAGGCCAGATAGAAGCCGCCGACGCCGCCGGTCATGCCGATCAGGCCGGTCATCACCCCGATCTCCTTGCGGAACCGCTGCGGCGCCAGTTGGAACACCGCCCCGTTGCCGGCCCCCAGGGCCAGCATCGAGAACATCAGCGCCGCCAGGGCCAGCCAGGCCGAGGGCATCTGGAAGCTGGCGGTCGCCAAGCCGGCGGCGGCCAGGACGAAGACGATGCTCAAGGTCCGCACGCCGCCAAAACGGTCGGCCAGGGCCCCGCCCACCGGCCGGATGAACGAACCGGCGAACACGCAGGCGGCGGTGAAGAAGCCGGCGATCACCGGGTCCAGGCGGTATTCGGAGTTGAAATAGATGGTCAGGGACGAGGCCAGGCCGACGAAGCCGCCGAAGGTGACGGCGTAGAGCAGCATCAGCCACCAGGCGTCGGGGACCTTCAGCACGTCGAGATATTCGGCCAGCTTCTTGGGCGCGGGCTGTTCGGGGGCGTCCTTGGCCAGCAGCATGTAGACGACGAAGGCCACCGCCAGCGGCAAGGCGGCCAGGCCGATGACGTTCTGCCAGCCGAAGCTCTTGGCCAGCAGCGGCGCGAACAGGGCCGCCAGGGCGGTGCCGGAATTGCCCGCTCCGGCGATGCCCAGGGCCAGGCCCTGATGCTC
>JAQGIN010000090.1 GCA_028291125.1 Caulobacter sp. | reverse complement strand
CTGCTCTACGAGGCCGGCCTGGCCCCGGAAGCGGCCCGCGACCGCGACCGGGCCCGCGGCGGCGACCCGGCCGAGCCCAAGGCGCTGTCGGCGGCCCTGGGCGAGCCGATGATCTCCGACCACCGCCGTATCCTGGCCACCGGCCTGTCGCGGCTGCGCGGCAAGATCAAGTATCGGCCGGTGGTGTTCGAACTGACCCCGGCGGAGTTCACCCTGTCGACCCTGCAGCGCACCGTCGAGGCGATCGCCGGCGTGCCGCTGCATAAGCAGAACTTCCGCCGGGTGGTCGAGCGCGCCGACCTAGTCGAGGGCCTGGGCCGGATGGACCTGGAGACCGGCGGCCGGCCGGCCGAGCTGTTCCGCTTCCGCCGGGAGGTGCTGTCGGCGCGGCCGGTGAGCGGGCTCAGCCTGCCACTGCTGCGGGACTAGGATCGATAGGACGGGGACAGGCACTCACTCGCGAGGGCTTGCCACCTGATCACCGTCCTTGCCGTGAGTGCCTGTCCCCTTCGACATCACCGACGCCTCCCCCCGCGCCCGCCACCGCGCCTTGAGGATCGCCGAGGTCTCCCGCGAGCCGTCCGGGCTCCAGCCGGGCGGGCCGAACACATAGCCCAGCGCCTCGCGCGGCGAGCGGGCGCGGATCAGGTCCTTGCCGATGCCGATCCACTCGTGGAACACGTTGGTCAGCAGGTTGTGGCTTCCCAGATTGTGGACCAGGCCGTAGCGGCACGGCTCGTCGTCGCGCTCGGGCTCGAAGGTGGCGAACAACCGGTCCCAGATGATCAGGATCCCCGCGTAGTTGGCGTCCAGATAGCGGGCGTTGCGGGCGTGGTGCACCCGGTGGTGCGACGGGGTGTTGAACACCGCCTCGAACCAGCGCGGCAGGCGGCCGATCGACTCGGTGTGGATCCAGAACTGATAGACCAGGCTGATCCCCTTCTGGATCGCCACCATGGCCGGTGGGAAGCCCAGGAAGCTCAGCGGCAGCCACAGCAGCCAGGTGCCCGCCACTCCGCCGGTCCAGGTCTGGCGCAGGGCGGTCGACAGGTTGTAGTGCCGCGACGAGTGGTGATTGACGTGGCTGGCCCACCAGACCCTTCGCTCGTGGCTGAGCCGATGGAACCAATAATAGGTCAGGTCCTCCACGAAAAAGAGCACGATCCAGGCCCAGATCGCGGTCATCGGGATAGTGAACAGCCGGTGCGAATAGACCCACAGGCTGGCGGCGAACACCGCGCCGGCGGTGACCAGGCCGGCGATCGTGCTGCCCAGGCCCATGGCCAGGGAGACGGCGGTGTCGCGGGTCTCGTAATGAGCCTTGGTCTTGCCGAGCCTCGCCAGGGCCAGTTCGAGGATAATGGCCAGGACGAAGAACGGGATCGCCATCTGCACCGGATCGAAGGTCTTCACGCCGCCAGCTCCCGCGGCGGCCAGGCCTCGCCCTCGAGAGCGAAGGCCGGCATGGCGTCAGGCAGCTTCAGCCGCACCCGGCCGCCCTGGACCCTGGCCTCGGCGGCGGCCGACCAGGGGGCCAGGCGCGCCACATAGCCGTCGCCCAGCCGCCAGAGGATCAGGGCGTCATCGCCGGCCCGGGCCACGGCGGCGACGCCGTCGGCCGAGATCCACACCCCCTTGGGCGGCGCATGGTCGGGGAATTCCGCGGCCAGCAGGCGGCGGGCCGCGTCGGCGTCGAGCCGCGGGGCCGGACGGGGAATCCCCGCCCAGGCGGCGAGCGCGACCAGCACGGCGACCGCGGCCGCCGAGCCGAGCAGTTGAATGAGCAGCGCCTTGTCCAAGCCGACGCCTTCCTCCCCATGGACGGTCAGCGTCCGCCGCCGCGGAGGCCCCGTCAAGACGAATGGCGCGCCCTGAGACCCGGGCGCGCCATCCTTCGGAGCGGGGGTGGGAAGGCCTAGAACTTCCGCAGATAACCGACCGACACGACATTGGCGTCGGCGGCGTCGTTGTCGCGGAACTGCTCGCGCGTGTAGTCGGCGCGCACGCCGTTCTTGTCGTCGAACTTGTACTGCGCCCCGACGCCATAGTTGACGCTGTCGGCGTCGAACTTGCCTTCGACCCCGGCGACGTTGGTCTTGTACTGGGTGTTGCCGTAGCCGATGCGGGCGAGCAGATCGATCTTCGGCGTCACCGGCAGGAAGCCGACGCCGTACAGCGCCGCCTGGTGGGTCGGCTCGATATTGGAGCGGATCCCGTTGCTGTCGATATTGTCGTCCTTGACGCCGCCGCTGAGCTCGCCCTCGACGCCGAAGTGCGGCGTCAGCTTGGCTCCGAGCCGGCCGGTGACGGCGCCGGTGTCGGCGCCCTCGGCGCGCGATCCGGAATAGCCGAGCGTACCGTAGAGTTCCGGAACGGTTTGGGCGTGGGACAGAGCAGGAATTGCGGCGACCGACAGGGTGGCGATCGCCACCGACACGAGAGTTTTCATTGTTTTACTCCTTGGGTACTTGGTCGTTCTGAAACTCCCCAGCTCGCCGTTGTTAAGCGCTCAACGGGGCGACCTTTGGACCGCACCCGGACGACTTTGCGGCCATCGCGTGTCCATTTATCGAGATCGGCGCTCGATTGTGGCCGAACCGAAACTGTTCCTGTCGAACGGTGTTTTCGTTGGACCGTGCCCGCCCGGCCACAGCGGGCTCTAGGTGACGCCGGCGTCAGGCATGCTATGGATCGCGTCACGACCAGAACCAGCGCGGTCCGGCTCGAGGCCGGGGCCCGCGTCATCGGGATCCTCGCCTTGCATCACGCCGTCATCGCCGCCACGGGGCTGTACACCCCGCCGTTCAGCGTCTCGAACACCGAGCTGGTCGAAGCCTTCAACGCCTTCGTCGAGCGCTTTAACGCCGCCAACGCCCAGGCCATCGCCGCCGGCGACCTGGCCGCCCTGGCTCCCTCCTCGCCCGAATTCATCGAGAAGGCCTCGGGCATCAAGGCGCGCTACGTGATGAACAAGACCGGGATCATCGATCCCGAGATCATGCGGCCGGTGATCCCCGAGCGCGGCGACGACGAATTGTCGATCCTGGCGCAGATGGCGGTCGAGGCCGCCAAGGACGCCATCGCCCGCTGGGGCAAGCCGGTCTCCGAGATCGGCGCGGTGATCTGCGCCGCCTCCAACATGCAGCGGCCCTATCCGGCCATGGCCATCGAGGTGCAGCAGGCCCTGGGGATCGACGGCTTCGCCTTCGACATGAACGTCGCCTGCTCCTCGGCCACCTTCGGCATCAAGACCGCCGCCGACTTCATCGCCACCGGCTCGGCCAAGGCGGTGCTGATGGTCAATCCGGAGATCTGCTCGGGCCACCTCAACTTCAAGGACCGCGACAGCCACTTCATCTTCGGCGACGTCGCCACGGCCGTGATCATCGAGGACGCCGATCAGGCCGACGGCGGTTGGGAGATCCTGGGCACGCGGCTGAAGACGGTGTTCTCCAACAATATCCGCAACAATTTCGGCTTCCTCAACCGCGCCGCGCCCGAGGGCGAAGGGGCCAAGGACAAGCTGTTCGTGCAGGAGGGCCGCAAGGTGTTCCGCGAGGTGGTGCCGATGGTCAGCCAGATGATCCTCGAGCACGCCGCCGACCTGGGGATCGATCCCCATGCGCTGAAGCGTCTCTGGCTTCACCAAGCCAATATCAACATGAACGACATGATCGGCCGCAAGGTGCTGGGCCGCGACCCGACACCGAAGGAGAACGTCATCATCCTCGACGACTACGCCAACACCTCTTCGGCCGGCTCGATCATCGCCTTCCACTCGGCCAGCGACGACTTCGCGCCGGGCGAGACCGGGCTGATCTGCAGCTTCGGGGCGGGCTATTCGGCTGGGACGGTGTTCGTGCGGAAGCGCGCGACGTCGGCGGCGGCTGCCGAGCGCCGCGCCGCGGGCCTGGCCAAGTTTCGGGCTCAGGCGACCGGCCATTCGAAGGTCGACGCCTAACGCCATCCTCCCCCTGAGGGGGGATCTGAGCCCTACCGCCGCGCCGCCGCGCTCTTGGCCCGCACCGGCCCGAACTCCGAGCCCGCCTTCCAGCTCGGCCAACGGTCGGAATCGGCCAGATCCCGGCCCATTTGATAGATCAGGCCGATGTCCTGGGCCGCGCCGCGCAGGTCCCAGTCGGGGCTCCAGGCGTCGCAGGTCTGGTGGTAGCACCGGGCGGTGTAGTCGCTGATCCAGCGGTCGCCGGCCGCCCGGCCGCCCTCGACCAGATCCGGCCCGCCGCCCAGCGACATCAACAGCAGGGTCGGCACGCCCTCGCGAGCCAGCGAGAAGTGGTCGGCGCGATAGAACAGACCGCGCTCGGGATGGGCGTCGGGGGTGACGGTGCGCGACTGGCCGGCGGCGGCCTTGGCCAGGTCGTCCTCCAAGGTGTTCTGGCCGTAGCCGACCAGCACCACGTCGCGCGACGGGCCGAGCGGTTGCAGCACGTCGATGGTGTAGTTGGCGGCGGTCTTGGCCAGCGAATACAGCGGGTGGGTGACGTACCAGCCCGAGCCCAGCAGGCCCCGCTCCTCGCCGGTCCACACCCCGAACACCACCGACCGGGCCGGGGCCGGGCCGGCCTTGAAGGCGCGGGCGATCTCCAGCAGACCGGCGACGCCGATGCCGTCGTCCAGCGCCCCGTGACGCACTCGGTCGCCCTTGGCGTCGGGCGCGCCGAGGCCAAACGCGTCCCAGTGGGCGCCGTACATCACCGACTCGTCCGGACGCGCGGCGCCGGGGATCTTGGCCAGCACGTTGAGGCTCTTCAGCGGCTCGACCGCCATGTCGAGCTTGGCCGACAGGGTCGCCTTCAGGGCCACCGGCCGGAACGCCGCCGTGCGCGCCTGGGCCTTCAACTGCTCGAAATCCAGGCCCGAGCGGCGGAATAGGTCGACGGCGACGTCGCGCTGCATCCAGCCCTCGATCGGGGCGCTGTCCTTGGCCGGGTCGGCGCGGGCGATGTCGAACACCTCGCCGTTCGAGGCGGTGACCGTCGACCAGCCATAGGCGGCGCCGGCCGTCTCGTGGACGATGATCGCCCCGGCGGCGCCGCGGCGGGCCGCCTCCTCGTACTTATAGGTCCAGCGAGCGTAGTAGGTCGCCGCCTTGCCGCCGAACTGGCCGGCGACCGGCTCGCCGGGTTGGGCCTCGAAATCGGGGTCGTTGATCAGGAAGACGGCGATCTTGCCCTTCAGGTCGACGCCTTTGAAGTCGTCCCAGCCGCGCTCGGGGGCGGTGACGCCGTAGCCGACGAACACCAGCGGGGCGGCGTCGACGCTGACGCTCGCCCGCGGCTGGCGGGTGCGGATCATCACGTCCCGGGTCTGGACCAGTGGCCGCGTCTCGCCGCCGACGGTCAGGCCGATCGTCGCCGCCTTGACCTGGAAGCGGACCACCGGCACCGCCTGGGTCCAGCCGCCGGCCTCGCCGCCGGGCTCCAGGCCCAGGGCCTTGAACCGTTCGATCAGATAGGCGACCGTCCTGGCCTCGCCCGGCGAGCCTGGGGCGCGGCCCTCGAAGGCGTCGGAGCTCAGGGCGCGGGTGATGTCCGACAGCCGCTGGACGTCGATCGGCTCGGCGGCCAGGGCCAGGGTGGAAACGCCGGCCGCCAGGGCGCAGCCCAGACCCAG
>JAQGIN010000085.1 GCA_028291125.1 Caulobacter sp. | reverse complement strand
GGGCCGAAGCTTCGCCTTCGACAACGAGCGGCCCCGGCACAAGGTGTTCCTCGCGCCCTATCGGATCGCCGACCGGCTGACCACCAACGGCGAGTGGCTGGCCTTCATCGACGACGGCGGCTATCGCCGCGCGGAGCTGTGGCTGTCGGACGGCTGGGCCCTGGTCCAGGCCGAGGACTGGCGCGCGCCGCTGTACTGGCGCGAGACCGAGGCCGGCTGGGAGGTCATGGACCTGACCGGTCCGCATCCGGTCGACCCCCACGCCTCGGTCGTCCATGTCAGCTATTACGAGGCCGCCGCCTTCGCCGCCTGGGCCGGCCGCCGTCTGCCCACCGAGGCCGAGTGGGAGGCCGCCGTCGCCGGCGTGTCCGCCGCCGACCTCAAGCAGGTGACCGGCGAGGCCTGGCAGTGGACCGCCAGCCCCTACACGCCCTATCCCGGCTTCAAGGCCGGGCCGGGGGCGCTGGGCGAGTACAACGGCAAGTTCATGGTCAACCAGATGGCCCTGCGCGGCGGGGCCTCGGTGACGCCCCCCGGCCATACGCGCGCCACCTATCGCAATTTCTTCCATCCCCAGCAGCGCTGGGCGTTCACGGGGGTTCGCTTGGCGGACGATCTGCATCCGATCGCGCAACGATCGACACCGGCCGCCAGTTTCGAGGCCGACGTCGTCGCGGGCCTGTCGGCCACGCCCAAGACCCTGCCCAGCAAGTATTTCTACGACGCCGAGGGCTCGCGCCTGTTCGAGGCGATCTGTGAGCTGCCGGAATATTACCTGACCCGCACCGAGACGGCCCTGCTGCGCCGCATCGCGCCCGAGATCGCCGCCCGCCTGCCCGACGGCGGGGCGCTGGTGGAGTTCGGCAGCGGGGCCAGCACCAAGACCCGCCTGCTGCTCGACGCCGCGCCGCAACTGCGGCTGTACGTGCCGATCGACATCAGCCACTCGGCCCTGGCCGACGCCGCGGGCGCGATCGGCGCGGCCTATCCCGGCCTGAAGGTGGCGCCGCTGGTCGAGGATTTCACCCGCGCCCTGCGACTGCCGCGCGAAGCCCAGGGCCTGCCGGCCACCGGCTTCTTCCCGGGCTCGACGATCGGCAACTTCCCGCCGGACGAGGCCGAGGCCTTCCTGCGCGGGGCTCGCGCCCTCTTGGGCGACGGCGCGCTGTTCATCGTCGGCGCCGACCTGGCCAAGGACGAGGACGTGCTGGTTCCGGCCTATGACGACGCCCAGGGGGTGACGGCGGCGTTCAACAAGAATGTTCTGGTGCGGATCAATCGCGAACTGGGCGGCGACTTCGATCTGAAGGCCTTCGACCATCGCGCGGTGTGGAACGCGGCGGAGAGCCGGATGGAGATGCATCTGGTCAGCCGCCAGGATCAGACCGTCCATGTCGGCGGGCGCGCGATCGGCTTCGCGGCGGGCGAGACGATCCACACCGAGAATTCCTACAAATATCGGCCAGATCTATTCATCGGCATGGCCGAGCGGGCCGGATGGCGCGTCGCCGTCCAATGGATCAGCGACGCGCCGGCCTTCGGGGTGTTCATGCTATCGGCCTAGACCCCTAGTGCGCGGCGGCCGCCTTCGGCGACCGCTCGCGCTCAGGATTCGCGGCCGGTGAGACGTCCGCCGCCCCGGGAGGACGACCCGCCCTTGCGGCCAGCGTTGGCCGCCAGGTCGCGATCCTTGGCGAAGCTTCGCTTTTCGCTGGGTACGCTGGCTCCGCCCTTGCGCGCGATCTCGCGGCGGCGGTCGGGGTCCATGGCGGCGAAGCCTCGGCGGCCTCTCGGCCGTTCGGTTTCGAGATCCATCTGGTGCTCCTAATCAGGACTGGTCACGGGAGGGAACGGCGCAGGCGTCGCGTCGTAGGGACGGTCGTCGCCAGGATCGATCGGTGGGGATGTCGCCGGCGCCTCATCGGGCGTCGCGCCGGGGTCGTATTCCGGACGTGACGGTTCGATGGGCGGCGGGGCGTCGGGGTCGGTCATGGCGTATTTCCTGAGCGTTCCAGTAAAGGTAACCGGCGAACGCCCGATCGGTTCACCAAACAAATCGCGACAATGGCGCTCCAAGCTCGTTTAGTCGGATGAATCGAGGGAGCTGGCGGCATGGCCAAGAGCAAATCCAAGGCGGTGGTCAGGCCGCTCTTGTCGGCGCATTGGCGGCTGCTGAGCGGGGCGGCGGCGGGGCTGGCGGCCTGGCTGGCGGCCGGTTTGACCCCCGCGCCGGCGACCGCGCACGGCTTGATCGCCTGGAACCTGGGCACGCTGATCTATCTGGTCCTGACCTGGCGACTGTTCCTCACCGCCGACGAAGCCAAGGTGCGCGCCTTGGCCGCTGAGGAGGACGAGGGCCGCTCGGTGATGCTGCTGATCGTGCTGGCCGCCATCGCCGCCAGCCTGGCGGCCGTGGTGGCGGCGATGATCGGCGCCAAGAGCCAGGCTCCGGGCGTCCAGGCCTTCACCGCCGCCGCCGCCGGTGTCACCTTGGTGATGTCGTGGCTATTGCTGCAGTCGGTGTTCGTGCTGCACTACGCCCACCGGCATTTCGGCGGCGGTCCGGGCAAGGACGGCTTCGGCTTCTCGGGCCAGCCGGCCAGCACCTATC
>JAQGIN010000084.1 GCA_028291125.1 Caulobacter sp. | reverse complement strand
GTGCCGGCGACGTAGTGGACCTGCAGATAGTCGGCGAAACGGATGTTGCCGATCAGGTAGGCGATGAAGCCGAAGGCGGCCGCCGCGATCATCACCGGCACGATGGCCAGGCCGTCCAGTCCGGCTGTCAGGTTCACCGCGTTGGAGAAGCCGCCGATCACCACCATGCCGAAGACGACGTAGAACCAGCCGACGTTCCAGAGCAGCTCCTTCAGGCCCGGGAAGGCGATGGAGGTCTCCAGCCCCGGGGTCTGGGGCATGTGGGCGCCGACGCGGATGATGGCCAGCTCGCCGGTCCCGGGGATGTAGTGGACCTGGAGATAGTCGGCGAAGCGGACGTTGCCGATCAGATAGGTGATCAGGCCGAAGGCGGCCGCGGCGATCATCACCGGCACGATGGCCAGGCCGTCGAGGCCGTCGGTGAGGTTCACGGCGTTGGAGAAGCCGGCGATGGTGACGGCGGCGAAGGCCACGTAGAACCAGCCCAGGTCGATGACCAGCGCCTTGAAGAACGGGAACACCACCGAGGTCTCGAGCCCCGGAGTCAGCGGCGCGCGCGGCGCGAACAGGATCAGCACCACGGTGGCGATGATGGCGATGATGAACTGGGCGACCAGCTTCTGGACGCTGGAGAGGCCGGCGCTGGTCTGCTTGGTGACCTTGGCGTAGTCGTCGAGGAAGCCCAGGATCCCGTAACCGCCGGTGATCCCCAGCACCACCCAGACATGGATGTTGCGCAGGTCGGCCCACAGCAGCGAGCCGACGAACAGGCCGGCCAGGATCATGAAGCCGCCCATGGTCGGGGTGCCCGACTTCTCCAGCACGTGGCGCTCGATGCCGTCGGTGCGGATCGGCTGGCCGCGGCCTTGCTTGGCCTTCATCCAGCGGATGAAGCGCGAGCCCATGGCGACGGCCACCACATAGGCGGTCAGCATCGACATGCCGGTGCGGAAGGTCAGATATTTCAGCAGGTTGAGCAGCGGCACGTGTTCGCTCGACCGGGCCAGCCATTCATAGACGAAGTAGAGCATCAGCCGGACTCTCCAAGGTCGAGCGCGGTCAAGGCGGCGGCGACCGCCCCGGCCCGGGATCCGTTCGACCCTTTCACCATCACCACATCGCCCGGCTCTACGGCCGATGCGATCTGCGGCGTCAGGGCCGCCGCGGATTCGGCGTAGCCGCCCCGCCGAGTCGACGGAAGCGCCTCCCACAGCGATTTCATGTTCGGGCCGGCGCAGAACACCAGGTCGATCGCCGCCTCGGCGATCGGCGCCGCCAACTGGGCATGGAAGCCCGGGGCTTCGGGACCGAGTTCCAGCATGTCGGTGAGCGCGACGATCCGTCGCCCCGCCACGGCGCGCGCGCCGAGGGTCTTCAGCGCCGCCGCCATCGACACCGGATTGGCGTTGTAGCTCTCGTCGACCAGGGTGAAGGTCCCACCGGCCAGGCGCACGACGGTTTCGGCCCCACGGCCCTCGATCGGCTCGAAGGCGGCCAGGGCGGCCAGGGCGGTGGCGCGGTCGACGTCGAGAGCCTCCAGCATCAGCAGCACGCACAGGCTGTTGGGGCCCCAGTGGACGCCGGTCTGGCGGATCGGGAAGGCGATCTCCTCGCCGCGCAGGCGGGCGGTGACGCTCGCCCCGCCGCCGGCGGTCTTGAAGTCCAGCAACTGGGCCGTGCAGGCCTCGTCGGTTCCGAAGCTCCAGATCAGGGCCCCGGCCTTGGCGGCCTCGCTCTCCAGCAGTTCGAACCAGGGATTGTCGGCGTTGAGCACGGCGATCCCGCCCGGCTGCAGGCCGGCGAAGATCTCGGCCTTGGCCCGGGCCACCCCGGCCTCGTCGGCGAAGTTCTCCAGGTGCACCGGGCCGACGGTGGTGATCGCCACCGCGTGCGGACGGACCATCCGCGACAGCGGCGCGATCTCATCGGCGTGGTTCATGCCGACCTCGAACACCGCCCGCTGGGTGTCGCGCGGCATCCGCGCCAGGGTCAGGGGCACGCCGATATGGTTGTTGTACGACTTCACCGAGGCGTGGGCCTTGCCGGCCCGGCGCAGGCCGGCCTCGACGGCGCGGGTGACGCTGGTCTTGCCGACCGAGCCGGTCACCGCCCCGCGCTTGGCCTGGGGCGCGCGGTCCCGCGCCGCCACGCCGAGAGCTTCCAGGGCCGCGAGGGTGTCGGCGACGATCACCGCTGGGCCGTCGACCGGGCGCGACACCAGGGTGCCGGCCGCGCCAGCGGCCAGGGCCTGACCGACGAAGTCGTGGCCGTCGCGGGTTCCGGCCAGGGCGACGAACAGGTCGCCGGCTTCGACCGTGCGGGTGTCGATCGAGACGCCGGTCGCCGCGAAGGCCCCGGCGACGCGGCCGCCCGTCGCGGCGGCGATCTCGTCAGCGGTCCAGAGCGGCTCAGACATCGGCCGCCTCCAAGGCTTGGGCCACCTCGGTGACGTCGTCGAACAGATGCACGACGCCGGCGACGATCTGGCCCTGCTCGTGGCCCTTGCCGGCCACCACCAGCACGTCGCCCTCGCCCAGCATCGCCACGGCGGCGCGGATGGCGGCGCGGCGATCGCCGAACTCGCGCGCCCCGGGGGCGGCGGCGAGAATGGCGGCGCGGATCGATTCCGGATCTTCCGACCGCGGGTTGTCGTCGGTGACGATGGCGACGTCGGCCAGGCGGGCGGCGATCTCGCCCATCTGTGGGCGCTTGCCGCGATCGCGGTCGCCGCCGGCCCCGAACACCACGATCAGCTTGCCGGCGGTGTGCGGCCGCAGCGCCGCGAGCACGGTCTCCAGGCCGTCGGGGGTGTGGGCGTAGTCGACATAGGCCTCGCCGCCGCGACGGCCGGTCCCGACCCGTTGCAGCCGACCCGGCGCGCCCTCGAGATGCTCCAGCGCCGCCAGCACGGCCTCGAGGTCCTCGCCGGCCGCGATGCACAGGCCGGCGGCGACCATGACGTTGGAGGCCTGGAAGTCGCCGGCCAGCGGCAGGTTGACGGTGAAGGTGCGGCCCTGGGCGGCGATGGTCAGGCGCTGGCCTTCCGGCAGCAGGTCGCGCGCCAGCAGGGTCAGGCCCTGGCCCGTCTCGCCCACCGACAGGATCGTCTGACCGGCGGTGACGGCGGCGGCGGCGAAGGCCGGAAACTGCTCGGAATCGGCGTTGAGCACGGCCGTGCGGCCGCGCGGCAGCAGGGTCTCGAACAGCCGCAGCTTGGCGGCGCGATAGCAGCCCATGGTGCCGTGATAGTCGAGATGGTCCTGGGTGAAGTTGGTGAAGCCGGCGGCGACCAGTCTCACACCGTCCAGCCGGCGCTGATCGACGCCGTGCGACGAGGCCTCGACCGCTAGGTGGGTGACGCCCATCCCGGCCAGCCGCGCCATCATCTCTGCGACGTCGGCGGCGTCGGGGGTGGTCAGGCCCGGCGGGGTGATCTGCAGGTCGGCGACGCCCGGGGCGCTGATCACCACGCCCAAGGTGCCCATGCTGGCGGCCGTGCGGCCGAGGCGGGCGAAGATCTGCCGGCAGAAACCGGCCACCGAGGTCTTGCCGTTGGTGCCGGTGATGGCGACGCAGACGGCCGGCTGAACCTTCCAGAACTTGGCGGCGGCCAGGGCGTAGGCGCGACGCAGGTCGCTGGCGTGGGCCACCGGCACGGCCAGGCCCTCGACGTCTTCCGGCGCCAGGATCGCCGCCGCCCCGGCGGCGATCGCCCCGGGGACGAAGGCGCGGCCGTCGACCTTGGAGCCCGGCAGGGCGGCGAACAGGAAGCCCGGGGCGACCTTGCGACTGTCGGCGGTGACGCCGGCGATCTCGGGATCGGCCGTCAGGTCGCGGGCCAGCAGAGCGGACAGACGCGCGGTCATAGGCCCGCTCCCGGCGTGGTCTTGGGCGGCGCGGCGGCGGCCACGGTCAAGGGGTCGATCTGGCGCTTGACGCCGAGGAACGGGGCGATGCGATCGATCACCCGGCCGGCGGCCGGCGCCGCCACCCAGCCGCCGGTCGAGAAGCCGAAGGTCTTGGGCGTGCCGTGCGGCTCGTCGAGCAGGATCAGCACGAAATAGCGGTCGGCCTCCAGCGGTCCGTCGGTGGGAAACACGGCGGCGAACGACGACACCTGGCGCTGGTGGTTGTAGCCGCGGATCGCCGGGTCGTACTTCTCGCCGGTGCCGGTCTTGCCGCCGACGCTGAGTCCCGGGACGTCGGCCTTGCCGCCGCTGCCGATCGGGTCGGCGACATTGGCGCGCATGATCTGCAGCATCTGCCGCGAGGTCTCTTCCGACACCGCCCGCCGGCCCTCGGGCCGCACGCCGGCCGCCACCTTGCGGATGGTCAGGGGCTGGATCGAGCCGCCGTTCAGCAGCGCGCCCATGGCCCGGGCCAGGGCCAGGGGGCTGACGTCGATGCCGTGGCCGAACGAGGTCGAGGCCACGGCGTCCTCGTTCCATACCCGCGGCGTCAGTGGCCGAGCCGATTCCTGCAGCTCGATCTGGGCCGGCTTGGTCAGGCCCAGGGCGGCGAAATAGTGGCTCAGGCGCACGGCGCCGATCGCCTCGGCCAGCTTGGCGGTGCCGATATTGGACGAGTGCTGGAACACCTCGACCAGGGTCAGGATCTTCCGGGCGGCGTGATAGTCGTGGATGGTGCGATAGCCCAGCTTGTAGGGCTCGCGGGCGTCGAAGGTCGAGGCCGGGGTGGCGACGCCGGTGTCCAGGCCGATGGCCACGGTGAAGGCCTTGAAGGTCGAGCCCATCTCGTAGACCTGGGCCGCCGCGCGGTTCAGCTTGGCGTCGTCGCTGGCCTCGCCCGGCTTGTTGGGGTCGAAGTCCGGATAGCTGGCCAGGCCAAGGATCTCGCCGGTGTGGACATTGGTGACGATGCCGACCGCGCCCTTGGGCTGGTACTCCATCGCCGCCTTGCGAAGCTCTTCCTCGAGCACGGCCTGGACGCGCAGGTCGATCGACAGCGGCGTGACCGCGCCGCCGGCCGCCGCCTGGCGGATCGGCTTGTCGAGGGCGCGCTCGGCCCCGGCCAGGCCGCGGCCGCCGCTGTCGACGAAGCCGATCAGATGCGCGGCCGTCGGCCCCAGCGGATAGATGCGCCGCTCCTGCTCCTCGAAGCTGATTCCCGGCAGGCCCAGATCGAAGATGGCGTCCTTCTCGTCGGGGGTCATGCCGCCGACCACGAACGAGCGACGGTCGCCGCCAACCGCCTTGTCGAGACGCTTGGCCGGCACCTGCGGCAGGGCCGCGCCGAGCAGGCGGCGGGTCTCCTTGGCGTCCCACACCTCGCGCGGATCGACATAGAGGGCGTAGTGGGCCAGGTCGACGGCCAGCAGCTGGCCGTTGCGGTCGACCAGGTCGCCGCGCGCGCCGTCGGCCGCGGCCAGGAAGCCGCCGTCGCGGCCGGCGCTCGAGAACACCGCCGCCCGGGTGGCGCCCAGGGCCAGGACCAGGAAGGCGAAGCCGAACAGGGCCAGCACGAAGAAGATGCGGATGCGGGTATCGTCCTGCGGCTTGGCCGCGGCGCGCGACCGCTCGAAGGCGTGCTCCAGCCGCCAGACCCGCTCGACCAGCCAGCGCCAGGCGGCGGGCGGCACGCCATTGGGGGCGAGGTCGGCCAGGCTCATCGCGGCGCCCCCGGCTTGGGCGGCGTGGCCGGCGCGACCGGCGGCGGCGGGACGTCGTCCGGCGTCGCCTCGGGGGCGTCGGCGGCCAGCCCCGCGGACGGGACGGCGGCGGCCACGGGCGCCGGCGCGGCGGGCGCCAGGTGGCGGGCGACGTCGATCAACGCCTCCTCGGAGGTCTCGCGGTTGGCGGCGATCGGGGCCAGGGCCAGGTAGGAAGTCGCCAGTTGCTCGACGCGGCGCGGATTCTCCAGGTGCGCCACCTCGGCTCGCAGCAGTCGCACCCGGGTTTGTTCGGCGACGATCTGGGTCTCGATATTGGCGATGTCGGCGCGTTCTCGGCCGGCGAAGGCCTTGGCCAGATAGACGCTCATCACCAGGGCCAGCAGCAGGCCGAGCCCGGCGACCTCAACCACGCGGAAGCCCCGCACCCGCCGCTCGAACAGGCCGGCCATGCTCATGCCGCGGCCTCCCAGACGGGGGCGTCGGTGCGCACGGCGGCGCGCAGCTTCGACGAGCGGGCGCGCGGGTTGACCGCCAGCTCGGCCTCGGACGGCGCGATCGCCTTACCGGAGATCAGCTGGAAGCTGGGCTCGGCGCCCTTGCGCACCGGCGGCGCGTGGCGCGACCCGCCGGGGGTGCGGCCCGAGCGCTCGGCCAGGTAGGTCTTGACGATGCGGTCTTCCAGCGAATGGAAGGTGACCACGGCCAGGCGGCCGCCCGGCTTGAGGATCCGCTCGGCGGCGGCCAGGCCGGCCTCGAGCTCGGCCAGCTCCTCGTTGACGGCGATGCGCAGGCCCTGGAACGAGCGGGTGGCCGGGTGCGTCTTGGCCCCCTTGCGGCCGCCCAGGGCGCGCTCGATCACCGAGGCCAGATCCAGGGTGCGGGTGAAAGGCCGCTCGGCTCGGCGCTTGACGATGAAGCTGGCGATGCGGCGCGAGGCATGCTCCTCGCCATAGACATAGAGGATGCGCGCCAGCTCGACCTGGTCAAGGCCGTTGACGAGATCGGCCGCGGTCGGGCCGTCGGCGCCCATGCGCATGTCCAGCGGGCCGTCTCGCATGAACGAGAACCCACGTTCCGCCTCGTCCAATTGCATGGACGACACGCCGAGATCGAGCGTCACGCCGTCAACAGCTCCTTCACCAAGATGATCCGGCATCTCGGAGAATCGCGCCTGGATCAACCGGAAGCGGCCCCCTTGCGACGATGTGGCCCGCGACATTTCGTCGGCGAACCGCGACACCGACGGATCGCGGTCGAAGGCGACGACGTCGGCGCCGGTGGCCAGGATGGCGCGGCTGTAGCCGCCGGCCCCAAAGGTGCCGTCGACGATGGTCTGGCCGGGCCCCGGCGCCAGGGCGGCGACAACCTCGTTCAGCAGCACCGAGACGTGGACGGCGTCGCTCATGCGCCGCCGCCGATGCGGGCTTGCCGCTGCTGTTCACGCAGGGCCGACAGCCCCTCGCGGGCCAGTTCGCGCTGGGCGGCGCGGTGGGCCTGGAAGGCCTCGCGCGACCAGATCTGGAAGCGCTCGCCGAGGCCGACCACCGCCACCCAGTCCGACAGGCCGAACATCTCGCACAGGGCGTCCGGCAGGGTGATGCGGCCGGCGGTGTCGAACGACAGCTTGGCCATGCCGCCCAGGACGCTGGTCTCCAGCGCCGAGCGCAGCGGGTCGCCGAACGGCATTTCCTCGATGACGCCCAGATAGCGGTCGAACAGCGCCTTGCCGCCGGCCTCCAGGCAATCGGCCTCGATCGAGGGGAAGCAGAACACGCCGTCGAAGGGTCCCGAGACGGTCGCGCGGAACTCCTGCGGCACGACGATGCGCCGCTTGCTGTCCAGCTGCTTTTCGAACGTCGAGAGGAACACAGCCACCCCTGATCAGGCCCTGCTCCCACCCTCGAAGAGCGGAGGGGGAGCGCAATTGGGTTAACATGGGATTGACTGGGATACAATGACACCAAGCCTCGATTCTATCGGGATTCAAAGATGTCGTAGGCGCCTGTGGTTAACCCACTAGATGTATCCACAGAACATACAGAGAACTGGTTAAGTATCGTGGATAACAGCACGGCGCGCCGAAGCGCTCGCGCGGTTCGCCCGCCCCGAAGGGGGAGGGGGATCGCCGGAAGGTGTGTAATGGACCAGACGGTCTATAAGCCGGGTTCTGTGCCGCCGCCGCCGCACCGAAATGCGAGGGCGACGCGACGGTCATTCCTCTGGACCGTCCCTCGCGGGACGGTTCTCGCGACCTACCCGGACCCCTCGACCGGCGACGGTCTAGTCGATGCGAGATCGACCTGGGGTCCCTATTCGGTCTTGCTCCAGGCGGGGCTTGCCATGCCGTCCCTGTTGCCAGGTCCGCGGTGGGCTCTTACCCCACCCTTTCACCCTTCCCCCTGAGAACAGGGGAGGTTTGCTTTCTGTGGCGCTATCCCTGGGATCGCTCCCGGCGGGCGTTACCCGCCGCCTTGTCACCGTGGAGCCCGGACTTTCCTCGACCCTCTCGCGAG
>JAQGIN010000050.1 GCA_028291125.1 Caulobacter sp. | reverse complement strand
CTTCTTCAGAACGTCAAACCGGTCGCCGCCGCAAGGTCGTTCAGCGCCTGGTCCTCGCCGGAGACCTTGATGGCGGTCATGCCCAGGGCCGCCGCCGGCTTGCAGTTGATCCCCAGGTCGTCGAGATAGACGCAAGACCCCGGGGCGACCGCCAGCTGGTCGCACATCATCTGATAGATGCGCGGGTCGGGCTTGCGCACCCCGACCTTGGAGCTTTCGATCACCGCGTCGAACAGGCCGAGGATCTCGGTCACGGCCGCCGCCTTGGCGGCCGAGCCGGCCATGCCGGCCCCTTGGCCGCTGACGACGTTGTTGGTGATGCAGCCGACCTTGAACCGGGCCTTGCAGGCCTTCAGCGCGGCGACCATCCGCGGCCGCACGTCGCCGGCCAGCAGCGGCAGCACCTCGGCCCCGCGCACGGCGTGGCCCAGGGCCGTGGCCTCGGCCAGGAAGCGGGCGTCGAAGGCTCTAGCGTCGATCTCCGAGCGCTCGAACAGCGCCCAGGCGTTGGCGTCGGGATCGGCGGCGTTGACGGCGCGGATGAAGTCGCGCGGCAGGCCGCGTTCGGCCTCGAACCGGGCGAAGGCCTCGAAGGGCGAGGTGGTGAACACCCCGCCGAAATCCCATAGCACCGCCGCGATCGCCATTCCGGCTCCAAACAGTTGTTTGATTCAGGCTAGGGCGGGCCGGCGCCCGGCGCAAGCCAACCGTCCCTGGACGCCTTTTGGAACACCATCGCCGCGCTCGCGCGTTGTCACCGGGTTCACCGGAGGTTTGACCCCTGCCTAGTTCGTCGACCCTGACCGCTCCGACGCCCTGGCCGCACCGCGTCAGGGCCCGCTGGAACGCGATGCCGCCCGGCGCGCGCGGCGGGCTGATCGCGGCCCTGCTGCTGACGGCGGCGGTGGTGGCGTTCCTGGTGATCTTCGACTGGAACTGGCTGCGCGGCCCGATCGGCCGCATCGCCTCGGCCCAGCTGCACCGCCGCGTCGAGCTGCGCGGCGACCTGCGGGTGCATCCGTGGTCGCTGTCGCCCAAGGCCGAGGCCCAGGACGTGCGCATCGGCCAGCCCGACTGGGCCCCCAAGACCGGACCCAACGCCGGCGACATGGCCCGGGTCGGCCGAGTGGCGGTGCAGGTCAAGATCCTGCCGCTGCTGAAGGGCGACGTCATCCTGCCGCTTTTGGCCGTCGACCGGCCCGACGTGCGGCTGCTGCGCGAGGCCTCCGGCCGCGCCAACTGGGTGTTCGGCGACGGCAAGGCGCGGATCAGGCCGCTGAAGCTGCCGGCCATCCAGCACTTCATCATCAAGGACGGCCAGCTGCGAGCGGAGGACCAGCAGCGCAAGATACTGTTCGTCGGCCGGGTCAGCTCCAACGAGGAGGCGATCGGCCCCGGCCGCGGACGGTTTCTGCTGGAGGGCGACGGATCGCTGAACGGCGCGGCCTTCACCGCCCGCGTCACCGGCGGGCCGCTGCTCAACGTCTCGCCCAACCGGCCCTACCCGTTCGACGCCGACGTCCGCGCCGGTTCGACCCACGTCCTGGCCAAGGGGTCGGTGACCAAGCCGTTCGACCTGGGCCGCTTCCAGACCCAACTGACCGTCTCCGGCCAGGACCTCAACCGGCTGTACGCCCTCACCGGCCTGACCCTGCCCAACACCCCGCCCTACCGGATCAGCGGCGCCCTGACCCGTAACGGCGGCCGGTTCGACTTCAAGAAGATCGCCGGCCGGGTCGGCGACAGCGACGTGTCGGGCGACCTGTTCGTGCTCACCGACCGCGATCGGCCCTATCTGGAGGGCGCGCTGCGCTCGCGACGGCTGGATTTCGACGACCTCGGCAGCCTGGTCGGCGCCGCCCCGGCCGTCGGCCGCGGCGAGACCGCCTCGGCCGGCCAGAAGATCGAGGCCAGCCAGAGGGCGGCCACCCGCCGGCTGCTGCCCGACGCCACCCTGCAGACCGAGCGCGTCCGCGCCATGGACGCCAAGGTCACCTATCGCGCCGAGGCGGTGAACGCGCCCCATCTGCCGCTGCGCAAGGTCTCGCTCGACCTGGTCCTCGACCACGGCGTGCTGACCCTGGACCCGATCGCCTTCACGTTCTCGCGCGGCGACCTAGCCGGCAAGGTGCGGCTCGACGCCCGGCCGGCCACGCCGCGCACCGAGCTCGACCTGCGCCTGACCAACGCCAAGCTCGAGGACTTCATCCCGTTGAAGACCGACGGCAAGCCGGCCATCGAGGGTGGGGTGATGGCCCGGGCCAAGCTGACGGGGACCGGCAATTCGATCCACCGCGCCGCCGCCAGCGCCCAGGGCGCGGTGACCCTGGTGTCGCCGCGCGGCGAGGTCCGCCAGGCCTTCGCCGAGCTGCTGGGGGTCAACGCCAGCAAGGGCCTGATCCTGCTGCTGACCAAGAACAACAAGGAGACCAGCCTGCGCTGCGCGGTGGCCAATTTCGACGTCCGCGACGGGGTCATGCGCGCCGACCGCATCGTCGCCGACACCGGGGTGGTGCTGGCCAAGGGCTCGGGGACCATCGACCTGGGAACCGAGCGCGTGGATCTGCGCATCGAGGGCGATTCGAAGAAGCCCCGCCTGGTGCGGCTGTTCATCCCGATCACCATCAAGGGGCCGCTGCTGGCGCCGAAGATCGGCCTGGAGACCGGCAAGGCCGTCGCCCAGGGCGGGATCGCGGTGGCGCTCAGCACGCTGCTGTCGCCGCTGGCGGTGATCCTGCCGTTCGTGACCCCGGGCCTGGAGAAGGACGCCGACTGCGCCAGCCTGGTCGCCGAGGCCCGCGGTCAGGGCGCGCCGGTCAAGACCAGTCAGACCACCCCGGCCAAGGCCTCGCGCTAGTTGACGATCGCCGTGCCGAGCAGCACCCGCGCGCCTTTGCGCCCCAGCACCTTGTCGGTGGCCTTCTGCATCTCGGCCCCGAGATAGTCGACGTTCGGCGGCGAACCGAAGGGCAGGCCGCTGGCATAGACCATCAGCAGTTCGGTATAGGCGGCGCGCAGGCGCGGCTCGGAGGCCTTGGCCCGGGCCATCACCACCGGATCCGGGGCCTCGATGCCCGATTCCAGGGTCAGGGCGCCCCGTCGGCCGTCCCGGCGGATCGCCGCGGCCGTCAGGGGCTTCAGGGCGAAATAGGTCTGGGGGCCGGCGTCCTTGTCCTTGCCCTCGCTGGCGAGGGCCGGCGGCGCGGCGAGGGCCAGGACGACGACGAGGGCGGCGATCAATGGCGGATGACGGCGCATGCGGCCTCGTTCCTTCCCTCCGCCCGACTCAGGCGGCGATCTGGCCCTGCTGGGCCAGGCTCTTGATCAGGGCCATGGCCTCGGGCGAGGCGGTCAGCTCTTCGCGGGCCTCGGCCGAACGGGCCAGCTTCAGGGCCTCCATGCGGGCCCGGTCGGCGACCGCGCCGGATGGTCCGGTCTCGCCGACGGCCAGCTTGACCAGCAGGCCGAGGCGCTGAACCAGGGGCACGGGGGCGCGCACCAGCATGGTGATCAGCCGGCTGTCGCTCTCGACCAGGGCGCCGATCTCGCCGAGCTTCTCGCACAGCGGTTCGTAGTCTTCCTTGATCAGGCCGGAGCGGACGAGGGCGCGCTGCAGGCCGGCCAGGCTGGCCAGCTTGGCCGACGGCGAGTCGGGACCCAGGCGGATCTCCTTCTCGAAGCGCATGGCCTGGATGTTGGCCGACAGCCAGCGGGCGGCGTTGCGCTTGTTGACCGCGCCCATGACGTTCTCGGCCAGGCGGATCAGCATCGCCACCTCCTCGCGGGAGGTGCGGTCGCGGCCCAGCAGCGCTTCGATGAAGTCGCCGTTGAGCAGGGTCTTGGAACGGGTGGTGAAGGCGCTGGTGATGTCCTCGACCTGCAGGATCCGACCGGCGGCGGCGGTCAGGCTCATAGCCAGGGCGCGTAGGTGTTCGATCTCCGACTCGGCGTCGGTGGGCTTCAGCCGGCGCACGCCGTTCAGTTCGGCGAGGACGCGGTGGGCGATCGACGAGCGCACCGGCGCGAAATGGTCGCCGGCCAGCCATTGGCCCAGCCGCTGGCTGGGGCCGCTGAGCGGGGGCATGCAGTTGCGGACGCTGGCCTCCACCTTGATCAGGGCCTCGACCTGCGCGCCACCGGCCAGCCGGGTCATGGCCGCCAGCGTGGTGCCCAGGTCGTTGACGCCCAGCAGGTCGGCCATGCCGGCCTTGGAGCCGATGATCTCGGCCAGGGGCTGTTCGATGGCCTGCAGGGCGGCGGCGCGGGCCTTGGGCTCGGTCGGGGCGGCGTCGGCCAGGTCCAGCAGCCGGGCGATCTTGTCCGACCAGGTGGTGGCGGGGGCGATGGAGACGGCGACGCCGGCCCCCAGCAGGAAGGCGCGGTCCGGGTCGCTGGCCAGGCGTTCGGCCGCCTTGGCGAAGCCCTCGGTGTCGAGGTTCGGCATGTCCGCGCGCTTGAACATCTTGCGCAGGTTGCCGATCGTGCGCTCGACCAGGCCCTGGAAGGTGCGGATGACCTCGTGCACCGACAGGCCGCGGGCCTCGGCCTCGGGGATGGCGATCTTCTGCAGGGCGTGCTGCAGGTCGATGCCCGACGCTTCCAGCTGGTCGACCAGGTCCGGGCGGTGCAGCAGTTCGAACGGGGTGGCGTTCTGCCGTTCCAGCCAGGCCTCCAGCAGCCGGCCGATGCGGTCGCGGGCGTGGGCGGTGTAGAGGTCGGAGGGCTGGACGCAGAGCGGCTCGCGGTCCTCGTCGATCTTCTTGGGCTTGCCGCCGTCGGCCTGGCCCTTGGTGAAGATGGCGATCGAGCGGTATTCGCCGGTTTCGGAGTCGAGGGTCTCCTTGGTCACCCGCACGCCGATGGCGCGGCCCTGGGCGATCGAATCTTCGGCGGATTGCACGGCGTGGGTGCGGCTTTCCGTGGCGATGTCGAGAGTCCATTGCACGCCGGACTTCCGGCGTACAAAGACTTCGTAGTGCACCTGGTTGCTCATACCGTTCCGAGGCTCCCCGCCATGGTTTATGGGCAGCCAGACCTTAAGGCGGAGTTGAAAAGCTCCGGCGGGGGCGAAATTGGCCTTGTGGCCGGACCGCGGCGGCCGACGCCGCAATGACGCCACGCTGCGATCGCATAGCATCGCGGAAAGCTTGGCCGCGTGGCGCGTTGAAGACGGACCGCGCGGTCGATAAGGTCGCCTGGAGCGGTCGCAAAGGAACAAGCAGGCTCGATGGCCGAAATCACCCTGATCGACGACGACGAGAACATTGTCGCCTCGGTGTCCCTGGCGCTGGAAAGCCATGGCCACACCGTAAAGGCTTATTATGACGGGGCCGCCGGCCTCGAGGCGCTGGAGTTGAACGCGCCCGACCTGGTGATCCTCGACGTCAAGATGCCCCGCATGGACGGCATGGAGGTGCTGCGCCGCCTGCGTCAGACCTCCGAGATGCCGGTGATCATGCTGACCTCGAAGGACGACGAGATCGACGAGATCCTCGGTTTCAACCTCGGGGCCGACGACTACATCCACAAGCCCTTCAGCCAGCGCCTGCTGCTGGAGCGGGTGAAGGCGGTGCTGCGCCGGGCGCGACCCGACGAGGACGACGCCGCCTCGGCCCCGGCCGGCACGCCGGGCTCCAAGATCATGAAGCGCGGCAAGCTGACCCTGGATTCGGCCCGCCATGACAGCCTGTGGGACGGCAAGCCGGTGCGCCTGACCGTCACCGAATTCCTGCTGCTGCAGTCCTTGGCCCAGCGCCCGGGCTTCGTGAAGAGCCGCGACAACCTGATGGACGCCGCCTACGACGATCAGGTCTATGTCGACGACCGCACCATCGACAGCCACATCAAGCGCATGCGCAAGAAGTTCCGGCAGGTCGATCCGGAGTTCGATTCCATCGAAACCCTGTATGGCGTCGGTTATCGCTACCGCGAATCCTGACCCCGAGCGCGCGGCCGCCCGGCGACGATTGACCTGGCCGAGGGGCTCGCGCCTCGGCCGGTTGATCGTCGCGCTCAACGTCCTGGCCCTGATGGTGCTGATCGGCGGGGCCCTGGTGCTCAACGAGCTGCGCAGCGGCCTGGTCACCGCCCGCATCGACAGCCTGATCACCCAGGGCGAGCTGATCGCCAACGTCATCGACCAGTCGGCGACGGTCGGCGAGCCCGAGCCCGGCCTCGACGCCGCCACCGCCAGCCAGATCCTGCAACTGCTGTTCATCCCCCGCTCGCAACGGGCCCGGCTGTTCGACGCCCATGGCCAGCTGCTGGCCGATTCCTACGCCGTCGCCGATCGGGTCGAGCAGAGCGGCCTGCCGCCGGCCCGCAAGCCCGGCCAGCCGGTGTTCCGCCTCGACCGCCGCGGCGACGGCAAGCCCGAGGCGGTGATCGCGGCGCGGCGGGCCCTGCAGAGCGAGGTCTCGCGGGCCATGCGCGGCGACCTGGTGGCCGGGGCCCGGCGCTCGGAAAGCGGCGACCGGGTGGTGTCGGTGTCGATCCCGATCCAGCATGTCCGCGCCGTGCTCGGCGTGCTGACCCTGGAAGCCGGCGACGTCGACGAGATCATCGCCGCCGAGCGCAAGGCGCTGCTGCCGTTCATCCTGGTGGCCGTGGCCACCACCCTGATCTCCAGCCTGCTGCTCAACCGGCTGATCGCCCAGCCGGTGCTGCGGCTGGCGCGGGCCGCCGACCGGGTGCGGCTTGAGGGGGCGCGGGCCATCTCCCTGCCCGACATCGCCCGCCGCAACGACGAGCTCGGCGACCTGTCGCGGGCCCTGGAGGAGATGACCCATTCGCTGTCGGAGCGGATGGACGCCATCGAGCGCTTCGCCGCCGACGTCGCCCACGAGATCAAGAACCCGCTGACCTCGATCCGCTCGGCCATCGAGACCCTCGACCTGGTCAGCGACCCGATCGCCCGGGCCCGGCTGCTGGCCATATTGCAACAGGACGTCAGCCGGCTGGACCGGCTGGTCACCGACATCTCCAACGCCTCGCGCCTCGACGCCGAGCTGTCGCGCGACGCGCCGCGGCCGCTGGACCTGGCCCGGCTGCTGGCCGACATCGCCGGCCTCTACGGGGCCCAGGTGCGTCCGGGCGACGCGCCGTTCAGCGTCGGCGTGACCTATCACGCCGCCCCCGACCTGCATGGCCCGACCCAGCTGATGGCCCGCGAGACCCCGATCGGCCAGGTGTTCCGCAACCTGATCGACAACGCCCGCTCGTTCAGCCCCGCCGACGGGTTGGTGCGCGTCACCCTGGCCCGGGCCCGCGGCAAGCTGGTGGCGACGATCGACGACGATGGCCCCGGCCTGCCGCCCGACAATCTGGAGACCATCTTCGAGCGCTTCTACACCTCGCGGCCCAAGGGCCGGGCGTTCGGCGGCAATTCGGGCCTGGGCCTGTCGATCGCCCGTCAGATCGTCGAGGCGCACGGCGGCGAGATCCACGCCGAGAACCGTCGCGACTCGACCGGCAAGGTGCTGGGCGCCCGCTTCGTCGTCGGCCTGCCCGAGGTCAAGCCGGGGGGGAGCCACGAATGATCCGCCACGCCGGCCTGCTGGCCCTGCGCCTCGACGGCCGGTGGCGGGGGGCGCTGATCGAGGGGCCGTCGGGGATCGGCAAGAGCGATCTGGCCTTGCGCGCCCTCGATCAGGGCTTTTCCCTGGTCGCCGACGACCGGGTGCTGGTGTTCGAGTCCGGCGGCCGCCTGTTCGGCCGCGCGCCCGATCCCCTGGCCGGCCTGATCGAGGCGCGGGGGGTGGGAATCCTGCCGCAACCGGCCCTGGGCTTCTGCGAAATCGTCGCCCTGGTATGTTGCCAGACCGGCCCGGACGCCGTTGAACGCCTGCCGTCAGGCCCTCGCGCGACAATTTTGGGTCATTCTGTTGCGGTTTTCGACATTTGGCCGCTAGAAGTCGCGGCCCCCGGCAAGCTAAGACGCATCTTGGATGCCGCGACCAACGGGCGTATCAAAGTCGACCGTGCGGCCTCCCCGCCGCGGGGGTGAGGGGACGTCGTTTGAGAGATCAGGCATGATCGGGCTCGTGATCGTAACGCACGGGCGGCTGGCGGCGGAGTTCGTCTCCGCCATGGAACACGTGGTCGGCCCGCAAGGCGCGGTGGCCGCCATCTGTATCGGCCCCGAAGACGACATGGAGCGTCGCCGTGGCGACATCCTCAAGGCCTGCGCCGAAGTCGATTCCGGCGGCGGGGTGATCCTGCTCACCGACATGTTCGGCGGCACGCCGTCGAACCTGGCGATCTCGGTGATGGAGCAGACCCGCGCCGAGGTCATCGCCGGCCTCAACCTGCCGATGCTGATCAAGCTGGCCAGCGTGCGCCAGCGCGAGGGGCTGGAAGCCTGCGTCGCCCACGCCCAGGAGGCCGGCCGCAAATATATCTCGGTCGCCTCCTACGTGCTGGCGGGGGAAAAATGAGCGGAGCGGCGGCGCGGACGGTCGAGATCGTCAATGAGCGCGGCCTGCACGCGCGCGCCTCCGCCAAGTTCGTCAAGCTGGCCGCCGGCTTCGACGCCGAGGTGACGGTGGCCCGCGAGGGGACCAGCGTCGACGCCCGCTCGATCATGGGTCTGATGATGCTGGCGGCCGGCATCGGCTCGACCATCGACATCGCCGCCGAGGGCCCCGAGGCCCACGCCGCCGTCGAGGCCCTGGCCGACCTGGTCGCCAACCGGTTCGACGAGGACCGCTAGCCTGTGGCCACTTGGCGCCGCGGTGCGAAAACCTCGTCCTTCGACAGCTCAGGATGAGGTTTTCGACTGCACCGCCGCCACACTAGCCCTCATCCTGAGCTTGTTGAAGGACGAGGGCGGCCCCGCTGAAGGCGCTCAGCCAAGTGTCCATGGCCCCTCACGGTTCGTCGACCGGCCGCCGGCCCACCACCAACAGCAGGACCCTATCCGCCACCCGTGACGCCCAGGACGGGTCATGGTTGACATCCTCGCGGCCGGCATTTAACTCATAGGTTATCTAACCGATGGGTTACCTATGCCGCAAGCCGCCGACCCGCTGTCCGCCACCTTCGCCGCCCTGGCCGATCCGACCCGGCGGGCGATCCTGGCGCGGCTGTCGCGCGGCGAGACCTCGGTGACCGAGCTGGCCAAGCCCTTCGCCATGTCCGGGCCGGCGGTGACCAAGCACCTGAAGGTGCTGGAGAAGGCCGGGCTGATCAGCCGCAGCCGCGAGGCGCAGTGGCGGCCGGCCAAGCTGGAGCCGGCGGCGCTGAAGCGGGTCACCGAGTGGCTCGACGACTACCGGCGGCTCTGGGAACAGAGCTTCGACCGCCTCGACGACTATCTGGCGCAATTGCAAAAGACGGAGGACTGACATGGCCGACCAAGCGACGACCCTCGGCGCGGGCTATGAAATCACCCTGACCCGCACCTTCAAGGCGCCCGCCGCCCTGGTGTTCGACTGTTTCACCGACTCTGACCACTTCGCGAAATGGTGGGGCCCGCTGGCCTGCACGAACATCATCCATCGGCTGGACGCCCGGCCGGGCGGTGAGATCTCGTTGCGCATGGCCGGTCCCGGCTATGACCACGTCATGGGCGGCGAGTTCATCGAGATCGACCGGCCGCGCCGCCTGGTCTTCCTGTCCAAGGCCTTCGAGGCCCCGGGCGGCGGCTGGGGCATCGTCAACCGCAACACCCTGACCTTCGAGGAACGCGACGGCGCCACCCGGCTGACGCTGCGGACGCGGGTCGAAAGGGCCGAGGGCGAGCTGGTGCTCGGCGCGCTGGGCGGCATGAAGGCCGGCTGGGGCCAGAGCCTCGAGCGGCTGGGCGACCTGGTCGGTGGCGGCGGCAAGATCGACTTCGAGATCGGCGACAAGGTCGTGGTGGTGACCCGCGCCTTCGACGCCCCGCCCGAACGGGTCTGGAACGCCCTGACGCAGCCGGAGCTCTTCGCCCGGTGGTGGTGCGCCGGCGGCGGCGTGGTCGAGGCCATGGACGTCCGCCCGGGTGGCGAATGGAGCCTGCGGCAGACCGCGCCGGACGGGTCGACGCACCGGTTCTGGGGCGAATACCGCCAGGTCGAGCCGCCGACCCGTCTGGTCCTGACCCAGGGCTTCGACGCCCACGAGGCGATCGAGGTGGTCCACGTCCTGACGCGGGAATGGGGCCGCACGGTGCTGACGCGCACCATGACCTTCCCGAGCAACGCCTATCGCGACGGCATGATGGGGGCGGGCTTCGAGGCCGGCGTGACCGAAAGCTACGATCAGCTGGCGGCGCTGCTGGCGGCCGCCTAGAGCCGCCTACTCCGCCGCCAGCACCGCTTGGCTCGGCGCGGCCATCGGCTTCATGCCGAGGTCGAGGAACAGCTTGGAATCCTCGTCCATGCCGGGCAGGGGCGTGGTCAGCAGCTTGCCGCCGACGAAGATCGAATTGGCCCCGGCCAGGAAGCACAGGGCCTGCAGTTCGCGGCTCATGCCCTCGCGGCCGGCGGCGATGCGGA
>JAQGIN010000009.1 GCA_028291125.1 Caulobacter sp. | reverse complement strand
GTCGAGGCGATCACCAACGCCCAGAAGCACGCCTTCGCCGAGCGCGGCGGCACGCTGACGGTCGACTTCTTCGTCCGCGGCGAGGAGGCCGAACTGGCGATCGGCGACGACGGTCCCGGGGCCATCGCCGGCCTGGGCGAGGGCGTGGGCCGCACCCTGATGAACGCCTTCGCCCGGCAGCTGCGCGGCAAGGTGTCGTTCGAGGCCTCGCCGGCCGGCGGGCTGCTGGTGCGTTTGGTGTTCCCGACGCCGCAAGCCCCGCCAATTCCTGGAACCTAGCTTCGCAGGCGGCGTTTCCCTCCCGCGAAGTTTCAACGCCCCTTCGGGCGAACAGCGGAGAAGACAATGCGTAAGTTGATTATCCTGGCCGCGATCGCCGCGAGCCTCTCGGTGGCGGCGTGCAACACGGTTGAAGGCGCCGGCAAGGACGTCTCGTCCGCCGGCAAGGCGGTGACCGACACCGCCAAGGACGCCAAGTAGGCGTCAGGCCCACGAAAGCCGGAAAGGCCCGCTCGTCCCCCGACGGGCGGGCTTTTTCGTGCGTTCGCCTCAGGCGGCGGCGCGGAAGGCCGGATCGCGGGTGAAGATCCCCAGCAGCGGATCGGCCGGACGCAAGGCGCCCGTCAGCTCGGCGCCGCCTTCCAGCGGGCCCAGCACCAGCACGCCGTGGCTGGACAGCTGGCCGGCCAGGCCCTCCAGCACCCGCCGGCCGACGGTCGGGTCGAGGTCGGGCAGGACGTGGCGCAGCAGGATCATGTCGAACCGGCCCAGGCCCGACAGGTCGTCGACCAGATTGACCCGCCGCCAGCGCACGCCTTGGCGGATGCGCGGCGAGATCGCCCAGGTCTCGTCCTGGGATTCGAAATGGGCGATCAACTGGCGGATCGGCAGGCCGCGCTGGACCTCGAACTGGGTGTAGAGCCCGCTCTGGGCCTTTTCCAGGCAGCGCTCCGACAGGTCGGAGCCGAAGAATTCGAACCGCGCGTTCGGCAGGGCGTCGCGCGCCTCCTCCGCCGCCATGGCCAGGGAATAGACCTCCTGGCCGGTGGCGCAGGCGGCGCTCCAGATCCGCACCGGCTTGCCCTCGCGCCGCCGGGCCAGGGCCGGCAGCAGCGTGTCGCGGATATGGTCGAACACCTTGCGGTCGCGGAAGAAGGTGGTGTCGTTGAGGGTCATGGCCTCGATCACCGCCCACAGCAGCCGCCCGTCGCGGCCGAGCCGCACCGCCGCCATCAGGGCGTCGATCGAGGCGAAGGACTCGCGCCGGGCCAAGGGGGCCAGCCGGCTCTCGATCAGATAGGTCTTGTCGATCTCGACCCTCAGGCCGGCGCGCGAGCGGCACAGCTCGGCCAGCAGGTCCAGGTCCTCGGGGGTCATAGCAGGCCCGCCGCGGCGAACTTGGCCTCGAGGATGCCGCCGTCGAACGGCTTCATGATGTATTCGGTGGCCCCGCTGTCGAGCGCCAGGCGGATGCGGTCGAGGCTGTTCTCGACGGTGCAGAACACCACCACCGGGGCCTGGCCGCCGGGCTCCTGGCGCAGGCGCTGCAGGAACTCCAGCCCGTTCATCACCGGCATGTTCCAGTCGAGCAGGATGGCGTCGGGCATGGCCGTGCGGCACCAGGCCAGGGCTTCCATGCCGTCGGCCGCCTCGGCGATCTCGAAGCCGATGTCTTCCAGGACCCGGCGGGCGACCTTGCGGATCACCCGGCTGTCGTCGACGACCAGACAGGTCTTCACGAAACGCTCCACTCTAAGCGCCTGTTGTGGCGCTTCGGAGGTTAAGGAGCGGTGTCGGTCGGGGCTTAGGCGGGGACCCAGGCGGCGAGGACGACCTTGTCCTCGCTCAGTTCGACGGCCACCTGGCCGCCGGCGGCCTTGATCAGCGCCTGCAGATAGGCGGCCTGGACCCAGGTTCCGGCCAGACCCTCGCCGGCCCCTTCGCCCTTCAGGCCGGCCAGCACCTCGGGACGCAGACGGGCCCGCGGGCCGATCGATTCGGCGGTGATGTAGACGCGGCCGTCGGTGGTCACCGCCCGCAGCGTCGCCTTGCCGCCGGCCGGCAGGGCGGCGGCGGCGAGCTGGGCGATGTTGAGAATGGCGCGGGCGGAGGACTTGTTCAGGCTTTGCGGTTCGACCGCCCAGTCCATCTCCGGCCGCACATGGGCGAACACGCCCTGGGCCAGCTTCTCGAGTTCGCGGGAGTCGAAGGACTCGGCCGAGGCCGAGGCGCCAAACGCCACCCGGGTGAACTGCAGCAGGTCGGCCAGCTTGCGGGCGCTGGAGGCGATCAGGCCCATGGCGTCCTCGCGCATGTCCTGGGCGTTGGGGTCCTCGAGCAGGTCGAGGCCCGAGACGATGGCGCTGGCTGGGCTGATGAAGTCGTGACACAGCCGCGCCGCCACCATGGCGGCGAACTCCGGGCCATTGACGTCGGGAGCGGGGGCGGCGGGATCGGAGGAAGCGGCGTCGGTCATGGCGGCGGACTCTGGCGTGATTTGACGCTTTGGCAAACGGGTGACGGCGGCTATCAGGAGCCGATCATGGATCCGTTTCTCGAACCTGGCGTGCTCGTGCGCCATCCTGACCGCGCCGATTGGGGCCTGGGCCAGGTGCAGTCGGTGATCGGCCACCGGGTGACGGTCAATTTCGAAGACGCCGGCAAGCAGACGGTGGACGCCAACCGCGTTCGCCTGGTGTTCGTCGGCGACGATCCCCGGGGGGGCCAATGAGCACTATTTCCACGGCGGCGCTGGCGGACTGGGGGCGCGGCCTGGCGCGGATCACCCAGGCGGCGGCCGACCTGATCCTGCCCTATTGGCGCACCGAGCTGGACGTGGTCCGCAAGGCCGACCAGAGCCCGGTCACCGAGGCCGACCGCGAGGGCGAGCTGCTGATCCTGCGACAATTGGCCCAGGCCTATCCCGGCGTGCCGGTGGTGTCGGAGGAGGACGCCAGCGAGTTCGGCGCGCCCGAGGACATCGGCCCGCGCTTCTTCCTGGTCGACCCGGTCGACGGCACCAAGGCCTTCGTGCGCGGCGACCCCAACTTCACCGTCAATATCGGCCTGATCGACAACGGCGTCGCCGTGGCCGGGGCGATCTGCGCCCCCGCCACCGGCGAGACCTGGTTCACCACCGCCGATGGCGTGCTCAAGCGCGACACCCGCGACGGGCCCGAGCGGCCGGTGGCCGTGCGCCCGTGGCCGCAGGGCGCGGCCCTGGCCCTGGTCAGCCACACCATGTCGGAGGAGCGGGCCACCGCCCTGGCGGCCGAATACGGCTTCTCGCTGCGGGCCCCGATGGATTCGTCGATCAAGCTGTGCCGCATCGCCGAGGGCGCGGCCGACATCTATCCGCGCCACGGCCCGACCATGGAATGGGACACCGCCGCCGGCCACGCCATCCTGGTGGCGGCCGGCGGCCGGTTCACCGCCCCGGACGGCGCGCCGTTCGTCTACGGCAAGGCCGACCAGGGCTTTCGCAACGGCTGGTTCGTGGCCCGCGGGGCCCCAGCCTAGGCCTACTTCTTGCTCCAGGAGCCGTTCAGCGGCTTCCAGTACTGGCCGGGCGCCAGCCGCGCATAGAGCTGGGTGGCCGTGGCCTGGCCGGCGGCTTCCGGCGTCACGCCGGTCTTGGCGGCGATGTCGCGATAGGCGGCGGCGCGGCCGGTGTTGATCTCGGCCACGGCGGCGCGCAGGGCGGCGTCGCCGCCGGACACCACGCCCAGATAGCCGTCGGCCTGCTCGCCGACCTGGCCCTGGGCCTTGGCGGCGTCGACCTGGGCCTTGGCGGCGGCGGATTGGGCGGAAGCAACCCCGGCGGCGCCGGCGGCGAGCGCCGCGCCCAGGGCGAGGACCGTCATCGTCTTGCGGAACATGTCGGTTCCTTTCCTAGAACAGGTTGGGATTTTGCTGAATCAGCGACTGGACTTCCTTGTCCAGCCGCACGCGCACGTCGGCGTCCAGCTTGGCGTAGATATTGATCGGATCGACCTTGATCCGCACCGTCGGCGTGCAGGCCGCGCCGAGCGCGCCTGTCGCCAGCAGGGCCATGAATAGGGCGCGCTTGGTCATGCGTTTCTCCATCTGTGTCGTCATTGACGGCCCTCGGGCTGAACCTTGGCTGAACGCGCCGGATCGGCGGCGGTGTCGTCCAGCCAGGATCGCCGCCAAGCGGCCAGAAGCTCGTCGAAGTTCAGCGACGTGTCGAGGGTTAGATCCACCGGCGTCTTGGCCGGCAGCGGGATGCGGCGCTGGAAGGCGGTGCCGCGCACCAGGTCGAGCAGCCGGATCTTGGCCTTTTCGGCGATCTTCGGGTCGTGCTCGCCCTTGATGTGGAACAGCACCGACAGCCGGCCCTGGTCGGTGCTGTTGACCCCGGCGCTCAGGGTGTCGAACTGCAGATTCTCCATCGCCTGATAGGCGAATTCCTGGATGGCGTTGACCGGGACCTGCGGCGCGGGGGCGCCGGGCGAATCGGCGGGACTGGCCCCGGTCTGCACCGAGGCCAGGGCCCC
>JAQGIN010000543.1 GCA_028291125.1 Caulobacter sp. | reverse complement strand
CGGCCCATTCTCCGTCGATGGTGCCCCGCCCTTCGAGCTCGAGGCCGAGCTCGCGAAAGAAATCAATCGCCCCTTCGAGGTCGTCGACGACGATTCCTACGTTGTCCATCCGTTTGAGCGCCATGGGGCCAATCTACAAGGTGTCGTCCAGTCCAACAACGGACCCTTTGTGCGACTTGCCCCCACCGGACCGCTTCCGGGTCGTCCGGCCCCAAAGGCCGTGGAGCTTGGGGGCGACTCGGAAAGCCTCCCTCTGGGAGAGGAGGGGCGCGGGCCCGGAAGGGGCCAGTGCTCAGGTCAAAGCCGACAGCGGCGCCTCGACCGCGCCGTAGCCGGCGTCCGGCGGGATCACCAGCACGTCGCCGGCCGGACGCCGTTCGATCCACGGCTCGACCGTCACCAAGGCGCGCCCCCGGGCCCGGGCGACGGCGTCGTCGGGAGAGCCGCTCTCGGCCAGCAACTGCAGGTTCATGCGGGTGGGGAAGATCACCTTGCGCTCGCCCGACGCCGCCATCGCCAGGGCCGCGCCCGGGGCGATCCATTCGGCGTCGACCGCCTCGCGGCCGTCGCAGATCGCCTGCTGGGCCCGCGGCGCGTGAGCGACATAGAACCAGGTGTCGAAGCGCTTGGTCATCAGGGCCGGGGTGATCCAGCGGGCGAACAGGGTCAGGGCCGCCAGGTCCAGGCGCAGGCCCAGCCGCGCGACCACGTCGATGAACCGCACGGCCCCCTGCTCGACCGCGGCGCGGATATCGGCGGCCGCCTCGCCGACATAGTGTTCGCCGCGGGCGTCGCGAGCCAGCAGCACGCCGGCCTCCTCATAGGCCTCGCGGATGGCGGCGATGCGCAGCGCCGCGCCGTCCGCGCCGACCGCCTCCCAGCCGGTGGCCAGGTCGGCCCACAGCGGGTCGTGATCGTCGGCGGCGGTCTTGCCGCCGGGAAACACCAGGGCCCCGGCCGCGAAGTCGATCTGGTGATGGCGCTTGACCATCAGCACCTCGAAGGCCGGCGCGTCGCGCACCAGCAGCACCGTGGCCGCCGGCCGGATCCCGAGGGTGGAAAACTCCGACATTCCGCGAGCTTGGCGGACGAAGGCGAGTCCGCACAAGCCTTTTCGAACGCCCGTTCGTCAGCCGACGGCGACTTCCGCGCCCTGGCCCAGGCGGTCGATCCGCTCCAGCAGATATTCGGCGTCGCCGCGCGGGGTCGGCGGCTGCGAGGTCAGGAAGCGCTGGATCATGTGCTCCTGAAAGCGTTCGCGGTCGCCGGGGCGGCCGTCGAACTCCATGGCGTGGAAGGCGTCGACCCCGGCCCGGAAGGCCGGGAACAGCCGTGGCGGCAGGCCGGCCCGTTCGCAGATGGCGCTCAGGCCCAGCGGCCCGGCGTCGTGGATCATCAGCCAGGTGCGGTGGTGCGGCACGCCGGCCAGCTCGGCCACGCCCCATTCGAAGAAGGTCATGTGGCCATGGGCCAGGGCCCGCAGCAGCAGCGACGGCGTCAGCCGCTCGACGCTGCGCAGATGGGCGGCGAAGCCCTTGGCGTCGGCGGTGCGGCCGGCCTGGTCGACCAGGTCGATCGTCGCCCGCTCGTGGACGCCGGTGATGATCTCCAGCGCCCGTTCGGCCGACAGGCTGTGATGGTCGAGGATGTAGTCGCGCAGCTGGTCGCCGACCAGGTCGATCAGCCGTTCGGTCACCGCCAGCGGCAGCACCGAGCGGTAGGTCACCGCCGTCAGCACCTTCTCGGACTTGGCGAAACGGTCCAGGGCCCGTTGCAGGGCCCCTTCGGAGAAGCGGGCGTTGTCGTTGGCGCAGGCGCTGGCGACGGCGGCCTCGTCGCCCTGGTCGACCAGGGCGGCGGTGACCTTGGTCGACAGCTTCAGGCGCTTGGCGACGGCCAGTTGCCGCACCGGCCCGCCCAGGCGGACGATCTCGGCCAGGTCGTCGTCGCCGAAGGCCGGCGAGAAGCTGATCACCGGCAGGCAGACGCTTTCGACGTCGCGGGCCAGGCGGTTGGCCAGGTCGACCGGCAGGGACGGCGAGTTCTTCAGCGTCACCGCCACGGCGCGGCGCACCAGCTCGGCGGCGTCGCCGGCCATCACCCGCAGGATTTCTTGGGCCAGGTCGCGGTCGTCGTCGGACAGCTCGGCCTTGTCGATCACGCGGCAGAGCTTGTGCGCGGCCAGGGCCCGCTCATCCGGCGTGGCGCCCTTCACCAGCATGCGGATGTCGGTGTCGGTCAAGGCGGCGCGTGTGGTGGCCATGGCTCCCCCCCGGAGGATCGGCGTCGAGCGACCATCATGACCAACGAGGTTTAAGATTCGTTTCCGTTCCGCGCCCCTCGAACCGCGACACAAAGCCGCCCCGTTAACGACAAGCCGTAACCCGGCGAAAACGATGAACGCCTACCGTCCCGGCTCGTCAGCAAGGAATGCCGCACATTGTTCGCCGAGCGCCGACCCGACCCGTCCCCGACGCGCGCCGCGAACGTCTTCCGCGATCTGGACGCCCAGGTCGCCCTGCTGCCGTACGCCCTGGTGGTGTTCGCCGTCATCCTGCCGATCTATGTCTGGGCCGGCTCGTTCGCCGATAACGCCCGCTGGATGGGGGCGACCTTCGCCATCTTCTCGATCAACTGGGGCGCCTTCTACGCCGTGGTCAATTGGCTGCGCGGCCCCCAGGCCCACGACCCGGCCCGGCGGATGCGGGTGCATATCCTCGGCGGCCTGCTGTGGGCGATGGCCGTGGCGCAGATGGCGGCCATGGCCAACAACGCCGGCCTGGCCCGCGAAACCCTGCTGCTGCTGTCGGTGGCGGCGGCCGCCCTGTGCGTGTTCTTCGCCTCGCCGTCCCTGCCCGCCCTGCTGATCATCACCCCGGTGGCGGTGACCGGGCCGCTGGTCGCCCTGTTCTCACGGCCGGAAAGCCGCCATGTCGGGGTGATGGCCTGCGGAGCCACGGCCCTGACCATGGCCCTGGCCTTGATCCTCAACCGCACCCTGCGCCGCCAGCACGCCCTGGCCGAGGCGCACGAGGATCTGGTCGAGGAGCGGCTGCGGATGCTGGACACCGCCGAGCGGGCCGCCCGCTCCAAGTCCGACATCGTCGCCACCCTGTCGCACGAGATCCGCAACGGCCTGGCCGGCGTCACCCACGTCCTGGCCGCCGCCGCGGGCAAGGGCGGCCGCGCCGCCCCGTCGCGCGAGCAGCTCAACGCCGCCCTCGACGCCGCTCACGACCTGATCGCCGTGCTCAACGCCACCCTCGATTCCGAGACCGCCGAGGCCGGCCGCCTGACCGTCGAGGTCCAGCCGTTCGATCCGGTGCGCCTGGTCCGCGACCTGGTTCTGCTCGAACATCCCCACGCCATGGCCAAGAGCCTGGAACTGACCGTCCATGTCGACGCGGCGCTGGAGCATCGGGCGGTCGGGGCGGTGGTGGCCGACGCCATGCGGGCCCGCCAGATCATCGGCAACCTGGTCGGCAACGCCGTCAAATACACGGTGCGCGGCCGCATCGAGGTGCGGCTGGAGCAGCACGACGACCGGGTGGCGATCGAGATCGCCGACACCGGGCCGGGGCTGTCCACCGACGAACTGGTCCACGCCTTCGAACCGTTCCGCCGCATCGAGCGCACCGGGGCCGGGATCAACGGCGCGGGCCTGGGCTTGTCGCTGTCGCGCCAACTGGCGCGGCTGATGGGCGGCACGCTCGAGGCCAGCAGCGCCGTCGGCATCGGCAGCTGCTTCACCCTGGTCCTGCCCTATGACGTCGCCGCCGTCTGCGCCGCCAGCGCCGAGGAGGAGGCCGCCGCCAGCGAGGCGCCCGGCGCGCAACGCAGCCTGCGGGTGCTGGTGGCCGAGGACGACGCCCTCAACGCCGCCATGTTGCGGGCCATCCTCGAACAGCTGGGCCACCAGGTGGTCCACGCCCAGAACGGCCAGCGGGCCCTGGACCTGGCGAGCATCTGCGACTTCGATCTGCTGATGGTCGACGGCCGCATGCCGGTGCTCGACGGCCCGCAGACCGCCGCCGCCATCCGCCGGCTCGACGGCCCCAATCAGCACATCCCGATCATCGCGGTGATCGGCGGCGACGCCGACGAGGCCCGCGAATGCCTCGACGCCGGCGTCGACGCGGTGCTGCGCAAGCCGGTTAGCGTGGCCGGCGTGGCCCGGGCGGTGGCCGACGCCGCGGCGGTCGACCGCGCCGTGTCCCGCATCGCCGCCGCCTAGACCCTTCCCAACCGTCCCAACGGTCCGCACACTGCCCGCAAAACAAGTGTTCGCGGGAGGGATCGATGCTGCAGGGCCTGCGCGTGGTCGAACTGGCCACCTATATCGCCGCGCCGGGGGCCGGCGGGATCATGGCCGACTGGGGGGCCGAGGTGATCAAGATCGAGGCCCCCGACGGCGACCCGATGCGCCGGTTCTTCGAAACCATCGGCTCGCAACAGGACGCCAACCCGATCTTCGAACTCGACAACCGCGGCAAGCGTTCGGTGGTGCTGGACATCCGCACCCCGGCCGGGCGCGAGGCGGCCGAGCGGCTGGCGGCCACCGCCGACATCTTCCTGACCAATGTCCGCCCCGGGGCCCTGGCCCGCGCCGGCCTCGATCCTGAAACCCTGACGGCCGCCCATCCGCGGCTGATCTATTGCAGCCTCACCGGCTACGGCCTGCAAGGGCTCGACGCCGATCGGGCCGGCATGGACGTGGCGGCCTTCTGGTCGCGGGCCGGGGTCGGGTCGATCACCGCGCCGAAGGGGGCCGAGCCGTTCCCGATCCGCACCGGCATGGGCGACCACGTCACCTCGCTGGCGACGGTGGCGGCGATCCTGGCGGCGGTGCACGAGCGCCAGCGCACCGGGGTCGGGCGGCTGGTCGAGACCTCGCTGCTGCGGGCCGGGGTCTACGCCATCGGCTCGGACATGGCGATCCAGCTGCGGCTGGGCCGGCTGGCCTCGACTCGCGGCCGGCGCGAGGCGACCCAGCCCCTGGCCAACTTCTTCAAGACCCGCGACGGCCGCTGGATCTGCCTGCTGCCGCGCCAGGGCGGGGCCGACTGGCCGCGCATCGCCGCCGCGGCCGGACGGCCCGACTGGGTCGAGGATTCGCGCTTCGCCAGCGCCAAGGCCCGGCGCGAAAACGCTCCGGCCCTGATCGACCTGCTCGACGCGGCATTCGGGGCCATGGACTACCCGGAAGCAGCGGCGGCCCTGGACGCCGGCGACCTGACCTGGGCCCCGTATCAGACGCCGCGCGAGCTGGTGGAGGACCCGCAGGCTCAGGCCGCAGGCTGCTTCGTCGACACCCCGGACGGTCACGGCGGGTCGTTCCGCGCTCCCGCCGCCCCGGCCCGCTTTCCCGGGGCCCAGGACGGTCCGCGCGGGCCGGCGCCGCGCCTGGGCGAGCATACGGCCGCGGTGCTGCGGGAGCTGGGTTATGGCGAGGCGGCGATCGCGGCGATGGCCGGGGCGGCCGAGCCTAGCGGTTGAGCTTGTCGCTGGTGGCCTGAGACAGGGCCTGCAGCATCTCGGACGAGAACAGCGAGCCGGTCAGGCGCGAGGTCGAGCTGGAGAGGCCGCTGTCCAGGCCCTGGGGCCCGCGCAGGATCAGGTCGACGATGGCCTCCTGCTGGCGCAGGTGCTCGGCCCGCCGGCTGGAGGCATATTGCACGAAGCCCTGGTCGGCGGCCGGGCCGGCGGCCGGAACGTCGGCCGGCATCGCCACGGCGCCGCCAGTGTTGGTCAGGTTGGCGTAGACCTCGCCTACGGTCGCGGCGCGGCCCTGGCGATAGAAGATCGAGCGGTTGGCCTGGGCGGCCTCGGGAAACAGGGCGGCGGCGCTGGCCCCGGGGGCCCGGTCGGCCGCCTCGATCAGCTTGGCCGAGCCCTGTGGCCCCAGGAAGTGGGCGGCGTAGAGCTCGCCGGCCGTCGGCGAGCGCCCGACCCGGCCGCGCAGATAGGAGGCGTGGTCGGAGGTCAGCTCGCCGGCCATCAAGGAGGCGGCGTGCGGGTCGAGCTTGAGGCCCAGCACCGTCTTGCGCGCCTCGTCGCCCGCCACCCGGTAGCGACCGTCGCTCCCCTGGGTGATCAGGTCGGCGTAGCGGGCGTAGCCGTATTTCGAGCCGTGCTTCTTGAGGGTGGCCAGCCAAGTCTGGTCGACGAACTGGAACAGGCCGCCGGCCGAGGAGGTCTTGGCTTTGGCGCCGGGGTTGTAGCCGCTCTCGCGCTTGGCGGCGCCCATCAGGAAGCTGAAATCCACGCCGGTGGCGTTCGACGCCCGTTGGATCGCCGATTCGACGACATTGCGGATGGATTGCACGGCCATGACCCATGCCTGACGGATCATGGTTAACGCCGCCTTAATCTCGATTAACGCGGCGACCATGCCGCACCCGCCAATATTTCGAGGCAGTCGATTTACGACCGTGATTTACAATAAATTACAATTGTGAGACGCTTCGTCGTCGAAGAACAAGACCCCAGGGAGGTCGCTCATGGTCATCCAACGCTCCGCTGTCGGCTCCTACATCCCCGGCCTGGACGATCGCCCTCGTCCCCTGCCCCGCGCCGTCTGGGTGGCGTTCGCCGTGTCGCTGATCGCCCATCTCGGGGCCGGCGCCTATCTGGCCTATCAGAAGTCGATCACCCTGGCCGCGCCCGCCCGGATCGACGACCCGGTGCTCAGCGCGCCCATCTACAGGCTGGACCAGGATCCCGCGCCTTCCAAGCCCGTGGCGCGCGCCAATCCGATCCCGCTGCACGTTCCCGCGCCCAGCCCGCTCACCCCGATCGAGACCCTGCCGCTGTCGCCGCAACCGATCGCCGTCGGCCCCGCCCAGCCCGGCCCGGTGACCCTCGACCCGGTTCCGCCGCAGCCGGCCGCCGACCCCGGGCCGGTCGCCAAGGTGATCAGCCGACCGACCTGGCTGCGCAAGCCGAACGCCTCGGACATGGCGCGTTCCTATCCGGAGGGCGCCGCGCGCCGCAATGTCGCCGGCGGCGCCACCCTCAGCTGCCAGGTGGCGGCCAATGGCGCGGTGCGCGACTGCGCGGTGGTCGACGAGTCGCCGGTCGGCGAGGGCTTTGGCGCCGCGGCCATCAAGCTGTCGCGCTATTTCCGCATGAGCCCGCAGACCGAGAACGGCGCGCCGGTCGACGGGGCCAGCGTCCGCATCCCGATCCGGTTCAGCCTCGGCGACTAGGCCCGGGCCGCGGGGCGATGCTCAGTAGCTCTTGGGCAGGTGCAGCACCCGCTCGGCGATGTAGTTGAGGATCATCTCGCGGCTGACCGGGGCGATGCGGGCGATCATCGCCTCGCGGAAATAGCGCTCGACGTCGTATTCCTTGGCGTAGCCCATGCCGCCATGAGCCAGGACGCTGGCCTCGCAGGCGGTGAAGCCGGCCTCGGCCCCCAGATACTTGGCGGCGTTGGCCTCGGCCCCGCAGTCGCGGCCGGCGTCGTAGAGGGCGGCGGCCTTGAAGGCCATCAGATTGGCCGCCTCCAGCTCGGCCCACGACCGGGCCAGCGGGTGCTGAATGCCCTGGTTCTGGCCGATCGGCCGGCCGAACACCACCCGCTCCTGGGCGTAGGTCGCGGCCTTGGCCAGGGCGGCGCGGCCCAGGCCGATGGCCTCGACCCCGAACAGCACCCGTTCGGGATTGAGCCCGTGCAGCAGATAGGAAAAGCCCTTGCCCTCCTCGCCGACCAGGTCGTCGAGCGGCACGTGCAAATCCTCGATGAACAGCATGTTACACTCGACCGCCTTGCGACCCATCTTGGGGATCGGCTTGGCGTCGATATGGGCTCGATCGAGGTCGGTGTAGAACAGGCTCAGGCCCCCGGTCGGCTTGGCGCATTGATCCTTGGGCGTGGTGCGGGCGATGATCAGGATCTTGTTGGCCCGCTGGGCCCCGGTGGTCCAGATCTTGCGGCCGTTCAGCACATAGCCGTCGTTGGTGGGCTCGGCCCGGGTCTCCAGGCTGGCGGTGTCGAGGCCGGAATTGGGTTCGGTGACGGCGAAGCACATCTTGTCCTGGCCCGAGATCAGCCGCGGCAGATGGGCCTGCTTCTGGGCCTCGGTCCCGAACTTCACGATCGGCATCGGCCCGAAGATGTTGAGGTGGATGGCCGAGGCGCCGGAGAAGCCGGCCCCCGACTGGGCGACGGTCTGCATCATCACCGCCGCCTCGGTCAGGCCCAGGCCCGCCCCGCCCACCGATTCCGGCATGGCCACGCCCAGCCAGCCGCCGGCGGCGATGGCGGCCACGAAGGCCTCGGGGAAGTCGCCGGTGTCATCGGTGCGGCGCCAGTAGTCGTCGTCGAAGGCGGCGCAGACCTTGGCGACGCCCTCACGGATCGCCTCCTGCTCTTCGGTCAACCAGAACCCGGCCATCGGCCCTCCCCGCGCGTCTTTTCTCGTTATCCGCCGCCGGGCCCGGCGAAGCGCCTGGCGTCGAGCAGGGCCGCGTAGGGTCCCGGATTGGCGTCGGTCAGATAGGCCGTCGCCAGCCGCGCCACAAGCGGGGCCAGCAGCCAGCCGTTGCGGCGGGCCCCGACCGCCAGCAGCATGCCTTCGGCGACGCTCCAGCCGACCAGCGGCAGGCCGTCGGCGGTGGCGGCGCGGACCCCGACCTCGATCGACATCGGGGTGTCGGCCAGCCGCGGCCACAGCCGGGCGGCGGCGGCCTTCAGCGGCGCGGTCTTGCTGGGGTCGATGTCGCGGTCGTTGCGGCCGTCCTCCATGGTCGCGCCGATCGCCGGGCGCGGACCGGGGCAGATATAGACCCCCTGGCCGCGGATCACCGGCCCGTCGCGCGGGCCGGTGGCGGCCCGCAGGATCTGGCCCTTGATCGGCGACAGCAGCGCCAGCTCCGGGGCCAGGCCCGAGCGGGCGCGGGCCGCGCCGGTGGCCAGGACCAGGGCGTCGAAGGGCTGCTTGTCGCCGTCGGCCAGGCGCAGCACGCCGGCCTCGAAGCCGGCCACGGCGGCCGGGACGTAGAGGACCCCCAGGCGTTCGGAAGCCTCGCGCATCATCGCCAGGGCCGGGCGCGGGTCGATGCGCCAGTCCTCGTCGCTGAACAGCGGGCCGCCCGGGGTCATGCGGCGCACGGGCAGGCGCAGGGCGATGAACCGGGCCTCGACCTCTTGCAGCCAGGCGCTGTCGCCGTTGATCAGCACGCCGTCGCGATGCAGCGGCAGGCCGAACCCGGCGGCGAAGGCGGGCCACAGGTCGCGGGCGGCGCGCAGCAATTCGATATGGTCGGCGGACGGCGGGTCGAACACCGCCTCGGAGGCCGGGGCCAGCATGCCCGCCGCCACGCCGGAGGCGTTGTCGCCCGGGGCGGCGGCGTCGAACACCGTCACCTGCAGACCTGATTGCGCCAGCGTCAGCGCCACGGCTGATCCGATGGCGCCGGCGCCAGCCACCGCCACGCGCGCGCCCGACCCTAATCCCATGGGGGCAGACACTCCCGCTCGCCCGAAACGTCAAGTCCGGCGCCGCAAATTTTGCTCCGTGGCCCCGCAGGGGTCGGCGCATTGGTCGCAGGTGACCAAGGCCCCGGTCTGGCGTTAACTAGGCCACACCACGGACCCACCGGCCATGGAGAGACAAAGAAGATGGTCGAAAAAACCGCCGCCGATCCGGCCCACCCGGTGGACCTCCACGTCGGAGCCCGCCTGCGAATTCGGCGCAAACTGCTGAGCCTGAGCCAGACCCAACTGGCGGACGCGCTGGGCATCACCTTTCAGCAGGTGCAAAAGTACGAGCGCGGCGCCAATCGCATCAGCGCCAGCAAGCTGTACGAAGCCGCGCGATTGCTGCAATCGCCGGTGTCCTATTTCTTCGAGGGCCTGGACGCCACCGGCGACGGTGACGACGACGGCTTCGCCCAGCGGATGACGCTGTTCGTGGCCGCGCCGGAGGGGCTGGAACTGGCCAGCCTGTTCCCACAGATCACCGATCGCCGCCTGCGCCGCCGGGTCGTCGACCTGGTGCGGGCGATGATCGACGAGGACACCGCCGAGGGGACTCGCTAGCCAGCCGGTGGCGGCGTCCCGGCCCTTGGCCGGGATCGCCGCGCCGCGCGGCGCGTTTTTACCCTCATGACGGTGCTGATTTCCCTGTTCCTCGTCGCCGCGGTCGTCATGCCGTCGCTGGGTGAGACGGTTCGCCGGGCCAACCTCGCCGACCAGCGGCGCCGCCAGGTGCGGGCCCTGCTACGCGACACGCCGGCCTCGATCTACATCTTCGAAGACTAGGACCGGCGGCCTGCAACCGAACAGCTTGGCCGGCGTTTTCGCCAGGTCTGGCTTGCCCTCTCGCCGGACGGCTCGTCGGTCCGCGCCCGTCTCATCCCCTGTCCGGGCGCGGACCGGCCCCGCCTCCGCCTCACCGTCGCGCCGAACGCGAAAAGGGCCCGGCCTGGCGGCCGAGCCCTTTCGATCGTCGACGATGGTACCGCCTCTCAGGCTTGAACTGAGGACCTCCGGTTCCACAAACCGGCGCTCTAACCAACTGAGCTAAGGCGGCGCATCGCGAGGCGCTTGTGTAGTCGTAGCGGTCGCTTCGATCAAGCGGCGAAATCACCGCCCAGAATCGAAAAACGCCCCGAAGCAAAAGCTTCGGGGCGCTCTGGTTTTTCGACGCCTTGGAGCCTAGCGCGGCACCTGGAAGACGATGGGAACCGAGATCTGGCCCCCGTCGACAGGCGCGCCGTCCATGGTCTTCGGCTTCATCCGGAACAGACGCGACAGCTTCATCGCGGCGTCCCCGAACTGGTAGTCGGCCGGAGTCTCGGACGTCACCGAGCAGTTTTCCAGCGTTCCCTTGGCCGTCACCGTGCACGAAATCGTGGCCCGGCCGTTGACTTCCATCCGCTGAGCCCGCTCCGGATAGTAGCGGGCCATGTCGTCGCCGCTGGGCTTACGGGCCCAGTCAGGACGGGTGATCACCGAAGCCCGGACCGGTGGGTTCGTGGGAACCGGCGGTACGGCGGAGATCACTGGCGGCGCCGTCTGTTCGACCCGTTCCTTCACAGGCGGGATCGGCAGGGGCGGCGGCGGCGTGATGTCCGGCGGCGGAGCGACCGGCGGCCGAGGCTGAACCACTGCCGGAGGCGGCGGCGGCTCATTGGTCGGCGGCGGAGGCGGCGGAGGCGGCGGCGGCGGCGGGGGCGGCGGAGGTAACTCCACGTCCACGGCGTCGTCCGAATACTCCTTCATCACCGATTCGAACTTCTGCTTCGCCAGATAAGCGAACAAAGCAGCGTGAACGCCGAGGACAACGATCAGGGCGACACCAAAAGGACCGAAGCCCTTTTTGCGGCGCTTACCTTCCGAGGTCAGCGGATCGTAGTGGCGATGCTCGGGCGTTTGTTGTTCAGCCATGCATGCGCCCCTAGTTGTTTTCCTTGCCGATCAGAGCAACGCTATAGAAGCCATTATCCTGGAGAGTGTTCATCACTTCCATGAAAGCCCCGTAGCGTGTCTTTTCGTCGGCCCGGATGAAGATGCGCTCCTTGGTAGGATCGCGTCGGCCGATGCTTTTGGCGAGGTCCGCACCCATCGTGTCGACTGAGGTCGGGTAATCTCCGAGGAAGACCTGACCCGACGCCTTGATCGAGATGTAGACCGGCTTTGGCGGGTTTTGCGATGCTTTCGCGACCGCCGGCGGCAGGTTCACTTCGACCGACACGGAGGCGAGCGGCGCCGCCACCATGAAGATGATCAGGAGAACCAACATCACGTCCACGAAAGGCGTGACGTTGATCTCGCTGTTCTGTTCGACGTTAAACCTGTCGCCCCCACCGCCTGAGAGTTTGGCGGCCATCGGACTTACGCCCCTTTGTCGAGCTGGCGCGAGATGGCGTTCATCAGTTCAGCAACGAAACCTTCAGAGCGCGTGCCGTAGCCGGAGATGCGGGTCTGGAAGTAGTTGTAGAAGATAACCGCCGGGATGGCGGCGAACAGACCGATACCAGTGGCCAGCAGCGCTTCGGCGATACCGGGAGCGACGACGGCCAGGTTGGTGGTGTTGGTGTTCGCGATGCCGATGAACGAGGTCATGATCCCGTAAACGGTGCCGAACAGCCCGATGAACGGACCGGCCGAACCGACCGAGGCCAGGAACACCATACCGCCCGACAGGCGCTTAACCAGCGACGCCTGAATGGCGCTGATGGCGTAGGTGGCGCGAGCCAGGGTGGAGTCGCGATGTTCGCCGGTGACCTGCAGGCCAGCTTGGCGCGACAGTTCGACTTCTTGGGCCGCCGCGGCGGCCATGTCGGCCATCGGGTTGCCTTCGAACTCTTCCGACGAGCCGATGCGGGCGATGTCGGCGATCGAGCGAGCGCCACGGAACGCTTCCAGGAACGCGTCCGATTGCTTGTTGAGCGCGCCGAACTCCAGGATCTTGGTGATCAGCAGCACCCAGGAGAAGACCGAGGCGAGGAGCAGGCCGATCATCACGACCTTCACCACGGCGCCGGCCGCGAGGAACATGCCGACCGGGGTCAGGGCATGGGATTGTTGCTTTTCGGTGGCGGCCACGCCGGCGTCCACGGGCTCGGCGGCGGGGGCCGCGGCTTCGGGAGCCGGGGTCGCCGCAGGAGCAGCGGCAGCGCCTTCGGCGGCGGCCGGCGCAGGCGCCGAGGCGTCCTGGGCAAAGGCCGGAGCACTCGCCATCAGCGCCAAGGCGCCAACGAGAGCGATGAGGGGGGTCTTCCGTTTAATGTCGAGCATCTGTCGCCAGTTCCTGATTGGTCTAGCACGTTTGGACCGAGGGTCGTCGCGCGAGAGCGTTTCTACCCTTATTTCGAAAAGTCCGTCGCCGCACTCGATTGCTCGAGTGTCGCTTCGGACCCGCTTCGCTGCGCCCGACCCGTTACGCCCCTGGCCGAGCCGTGAGGCTTGCGAGGGATCGTTTCGAAGGCGCGAGGCGATCTCGTCCCCTGTGGGGCTTTGATCTTACCGCAATGTTAGAATTACGGCTGGGGTCCTTTGGCAACCCCTTTTCGTATCGTCAAGGGGGCGGGCGAGGCATAAATTTATCGCCGCCCGCCGCTGCATAGCGTGGTTGCTGCGTCGCACAAAAGATAATCCGGGAATTGGGGGTGGTTTTTCCCAAGTCCACGCGAAAATCCATGCTGCGCTGCAGCAAAATTACGGAACATCGGTCGCTGGGGCGCCGTTGGGGAAGCTTGACCACGACGGCGGCGCCGGCCGTCGCGCCATCGTCTCGGAATCCCGCCGGGCGCGACAGCCGCGGCGGCGTCCCGAACGGCCGTCCGAAGACATCCGTCGACGGATCTTAGGTCCCGAAAAATCTGAGGAAAGTCATGGTGCCTGGGGGCGGATTCGAACCACCGACACGCGGATTTTCAATCGGGTGTTTCGGCGAGCGCCGTCAGCACCTTAGCGGCCAGGGGATTGGAAAACGGCCGACGCCGCACAAGGGGTTGTGAGCCCCGTGGAAAACGGCCTGAGCGGCGATGATGGCGAACCAGGTTCGCGTCGGCGGTTGACTCGACGCCGCACGACGACGAGAACGTTCTGAGAACGCCCGAACGCCGCCGAGCGTCGTCGTCCATCGCTCGGGCCGTCTGCAGCCAAAGTTTGCATGAGGCCAAATGACGCCCGAACAGGCAGTCGAGGCGCCGGGCGCTCAGCGAACGCTCACCGATCCACGGACAACGCCAATGGGCAGCCGAAATCCAGACTACTGCGACACCGTCCCCAACTGGCATGAACACAAGACGCTCGGCCAGCTGAAGAAGGCCGGGTTTCAAATTCGCAGCTGGTGCAAGAAGTGCGGCCACGACCAGGTCGAGGACATCGACCGCCTGATCGAGTTGCGCGGGACCGAGGGCGTGCCGTGGGATTGCTACCGGCGATGCGAGTTTCGCGGGTGCGGCGGCCGAGCCGTGTTCAAGGCCCGCGCGACGATCGGCGGCAGCTTCCATCGCCTTAGCCGGAACTGGTCAGGACTATGAACGCAAAAAGCGCCCCCGGCTGAGCCGGAGGCGCTGTCGTAGCTCGACCTTGCGGGAGCCTGCGGCGTGGTGCGGCCCGGCTTGCGGGCTAGGGCTCTCGGTTAGCCCAGAGCTTCCACCACGGCGGCGGCGTTAGAGCCTTCACCGTCGCGGCGTCCCGAGCCTCGCACTTCTCGACGATCGACAGTGTCGACGCGGTCCGGTCGTTCGCCTGGTCGAGTTTTCCCGTTTGGGCGTCACCAAACGCGATCCAATCGCCTGCTGTGTCGCTCGCCGGCATGTCCGCGCCCGCCACCCCTTTGCGCCACGAGTCAGGAACCAGGGTGGAGCAGCTGCTTGCAGGCCGGTTGGTCACGATACGCGTTGCGCAGGCAGAGAGCCCGACGGCCAGCAGCGTCGACAGGAGCGCGAACCTTATCGCTGGCGCCCTCAGCGGACTTGATCTCGACATCGTTTTTCCTCGTGAGATCGGCCGAGGCGTTCTCGGCCGTGTTTTGGTCGATGACGACCGTGGTCGCGTCGGTGGCGGCCCCGGCTTGGCCCTGGGCGATGGTCATTCCGGCCTTGGCCGTCGCGGCCCCCTGTCGGGCTCTGTCCCCAGCGGACAAGGCCAACCAAAGGACAAGGACCAAGCCGCCGATGATGGCGGCGCCGATAGCGTAGAGTTTCATGTCAGCATTCCGACCGGCAGGTTGAGCGCGAGCACCAGCGCGCCGGCTGCGCTGGCGATCAGGATGGCGATTGCCAAGCGCATCGGTCAGTCACTCCAGATCGCGCCGGCCCGGATCAGTTGGCGCATCCGGTCCTCCACGCCGTTGAGGCCACCATTGATCTCGTCGGTGCCCTGCCGCAGGTCGTCGCCCTCGGTCAGTTTGATGCGCTCAGCCACGTCGGCGACCTTGGCGGTGATCTCGGCCTCGCCCGCATCAACATCGACGATCGCGTTCAGCCCCTCGACTCGCCAGAAGTCGGCGGCGATGACGCAGGCGACCGACGGCGTTCGCGCCAGTTCTGGCGACTTCACCAGGTCGAGGCCCGTCCAAGCCGACGCCCGGCGGTAGTTGTCTTTGCCGGTGAGTTGGATCCACGCACCGCCGCGATACAGCCAGCCGTCGTTCGGCTCACTGTTGCCCATACGGCCGCCATAGACCTTGTTGGCCAACGCCTGCGGGTTGCGCAGGTACGGCGCCTCGGCCTCCAGCGTCTTGAAGCGCGTCGGCCAGGTCGCCTTCAGGCGGCCGGGCGTCTTGTAGAACAGGCCCTCTTCCAGCCGGGTGAAGCCCTGGCTCTCGTGATGGAGGTGCGCGAGCCAGTGGCGGATGCGGCGAGGCGTGCTGATCTCGCACCGTTGGGCCTCCCGATCGAGCATCGGAGCCAGGGCTGTATAGTCGCAGTTGGTGGCGAACGGCCGCAGTTGCGCGGCCGAGATCAGCGTCGGCATGGTCGTCTCCGAATTGTTGGGATGCGAACCGGGTTCGCTGCGCGCCTAGTCGGCGCCGATAGACAGGCTGGCCGGCCCGGCCTTCACGTCGGCGCGCTTGAACTGACCGCTGGCCAGGCGGACCACAGTCACGGCTAGACAGCCGCATAGGCTTAGACCGATCCACTTCAAGGCGTCGATCGACGCGAGGGAAACGGCCAGAGGGGCTTTGCGGTCGGCCAAGATCCAGATGACTAGGCCGAGCATGAGACAAAGCGCCGGGCCGGCTCCAGCCATGGCGATCAGCAGCAGCCGGTCGGCCTTGGTGGTGGCGACGACGGTGTCAGGCGTACCAGGGCCGCTGATGGCGTCCTTGGCCGCTCCGATCGTCGCGTTGAGGTCGGCGGTCATCGAGATCACTCCGAACTGAAGACGCCGCCCTTGCCGGTGGCGAGATTGGCGAGCTGACGGTTGACGCCCTGCAGACCACGGTCGAACCGCTCCAGCTGCTCGGTCGTATGTTTGAGGCGCTCGTCGAGACGGGCGACGCTTTCGCTCACGCCCGCGTCGCGCTTGTTCTCCCGTTCCAGCACCGCGATGCGCTCAGCCTGACGGCCAAGCATGTAGGCGAAGGCGGCCCCCTGGACGGCGATGGCGAAGAACAGACCGCACAAGGCGATCCACGCGGCTGGGGGCATTGACGAAACTCCACGGAAAGGGTCATCGCGCGCCGCTAGGCGACTGGTGATGAAGCGAGAGGCGGCGCGACGGTTAGCCGTGGACCCAGCCGACGGCGTGGCCGGTCTCGTGGCAGAAGGTCTGTGCGTAAGGATCGGACCAGCCGCAGGGCTGCGGCATGTAGATGACGCCATTGACGAAACAGGCGCGGATAGACTTGTCGGCCGACACACCCATCGACCGACATAGGGCGTCGATGGCGTCGGTCTCGGCAAAGATGACAATGGCCGATGGGGCGTGACGGTATTGCTCGGGCGGCCTTGCTGTGATGTCGGCCGGGTCGCAGCCCGATTGAGCGAGGCCGGCGGCTGCCCCGAGGAAGCCCAAGCCCCACCTCGCCCGCAATGCCGCTGTCTTTCTAAGGATCATTGAAGCCTTCCATTTGAAGAGGGAACTGGCATCATCCGCAACGTGGTCCGGCGGGCCGATCACGGCTGAGATTTGACGACGGGGCTGCAAATGAGCGGGACGACAATTATTTCCCTCGCGGTCATGGCCGCCCTCATAGGGCTTCCACTTCTGCCAGAGGTGGCGCGGCGCCTCAGGCGCTGGTTGCGTTCAAGGCGGAAGCGTCGTTATCTCTCGGAACGGTGGCGGTCCGGAATGTGATGGCCGCCAAGTAAGGGGCGGGCATGATTTCCGTGTTAAAGGGTCCAGGCCTCTTTCGACTGACCCTGGCCATACTGGTTTTCGCTCACCACATTTCGCGCATCGCCATAGGTCAGGCGGCCGTCTACGTGTTCTTCGCGCTCAGCGGCTATTGGGTGACCACCATGTGGTCCCGCAAATACTCCGCGACGCGACAGCCCTATCTGACCTTCCTGACATCACGGCTCTGGCGCGTGCTGCCCGTATTCCTGCTGATCTCGGCGGGGATGTTGCTATGGCGGCCAGAGGGCCACACGAGCGCGATCACCCCCCACCTTCTGTTCTCGCAGATGACAATGCTTGGTTACGCCCTGCTGCGCGCTCCGCCACTAGTTCCGGCCTGGTCGCTCGACATCGAACTGCAGTTCTACCTGGTCACGCCCCTGGTAGTGGTCATGGCCGCTCGCTGGCCGCTCGCCGCCATCGCCGCCACAGGCACCTTCTGCGCCACGGCCGTGTGTCTGGGTTGGCCCGACACGCTGCCCAAGTATCTGGTGTTCTTCCTCCTCGGCGCTGTCGCGTCGGACCGGTCCTTGCGAGCGTCGCCAGCCGCCGCCCTGGCGTCAATCGTCGGCTTCGTCCTGGTCGTCCTGTTTGTGCTGGCGTCACCCTGGCGAGGCCTTCTGCTGGGCGGATCGGGCGATCACCATGCCCTGACGCCGCTGGCCAATTGCGCGTTGGCCCTCACATTGCTGCCGTTCGCCCTCTTCACCGTCACCCAACCAAGCGGCAAGGCCGACGCGGCGGCCGGCGACCTGTCCTACATCGTCTACCTGCTGCACTGGCCGGCGGCGCTATGGCTGGCGATGGTCGCCGCCCAGCTCCCTACGCTGCAGCGCCTGCCCTATGCTGGCCTTGCGGTCGGCGGGACGCTGGCGCTCGGCTTGGTGATTTGGGCGGCCTATGACCGCCCGATCAATCGGCTGCGAGCGCGGTGGGTCGCCAGCCGCTTGGTCACGGACGGCCGGACGACTGCTCAGGTTATGGCGCCGACGGCCACAGCGGCGGTCAGCTAACCCCTACGTGAACGTCCCAAGCGTCAGGGTTCGAAGCGTTGTCCCGTCATAGTGCTTCGCGGTCAAGACATGGGTGCTGGGATCGACGGCGAAGCGCACCTGGTTGGCGACGAAGGACGACGCGGTGTCGAAATTGTCATCGGTCGGATCGAAGGCCACTACCGTCGACCCCCGCCCCTTCGATCCATCGATGGCGGGTAAGATGACTTCCCGCATGGCCCCCAGGCCAAACGGCGCCATGTTCACGCGCAACTGCCGGGTTACAGAGTCGTAGCCAAACCGCATCTCGTTCGAGGTGTAGTCGGATGCGGTGGAGTAGGCGGTGTCGCCAGCGGCGATGTCGAACGCCTTGAGTGGCGTTCCCGTGCCCGTCAGGGTGATATTGTAGCCCAGAGTGAGGTGTTCGCGGATGGTGGTGCTGCGTAGCCAGCGCATGGTGAATTGGCCGCCGGACGAGATCGCTGTGACTGACGTTTGGTCGCCGATGAACGACCCAGAGGCCGCAAACCCGGAGAGACCGGTGAGGTGCCTCATCTGAAGGCCGATGCCCCCCCCGCCACCCATGAAGCGCATCACCTCTGAGGGGGTGCCGTTCATGTTCATCCGGACAAAGAGGGTCCGGTCGATATCGAGTGTGGCGTCGAGGCTGGCGGCGGTGAGGCGCCACGTCGGAATGACGTTCGGGTCTTGGGTGTATGATCCGGTGACGGTGATGGACCGCACGTCACCCGATCGAACGTTTAGAAACACCCTTGGTGCGGAAACCAACTCGTTGAATCCATAGCGGCGCATGAAGGCCGTAGCTAAGAATTTTCCATCGTTGGCCGTCAGGTGGACGTCGGACGGGGTTTCCTTATTCTGGGAGCTTCCGAACAGGCCGTACTGCTCGAAATAGCCGTAGCCGTATTTTTCCGCCACGACGCGGTTCGCTTCACCTTCAAGCCAAGACGGCGCGGTCGGCGGGTTCTTTCCGAAATCATTGTCGGCCGCCGGCCCTGCGCCATAGGGCCAGGGTCCGGCAATGATCCATTCCATGTTCGGCGCGGCAGCGCGAAACTCGCTGATATAGTTGGCGTCGAAATAGGTCTGGACCCAAGCAACAGACTCGCGAGCCGAATAGAGGCCCAGGTCTGGCGACAGGTCTGCGATTGCCGCCTTCCAGAGCGCCGCTGGTGCGCTGGCCCAGTCATTGAGGCCCAGGCCACCACGGTTCAGGCCGATCAGAACAGCGCCCGAAATCAGCGTGTTGATGCAGGCGAAGCCTACGCCGATGCATCGGCCGGTCAGGCCGGTGACTCGGATGCGGCCGGTGAACGCCGCGACTTCGGTGAACGTCTGGATGCCGAGGCTGACGCTGGCCGCGTTGGTGTCGATGTCGATCGTCTGCTGAACCACCGTCTCGGCGGTGTTCAACAGCTCGACGCGCACCGTTCCGCCGCCGGGGCGCTTGACATAATACCAGGTAAAGCGCGTGCCGGTGAACGAGCCGCCGCCGATCAGGCTACGCGTAGTCCCGCCGACGCCGATATCTTGGTGCGTCCCGGTCGGCCAATAGGTGTAGTCATAGGGGATCGTCGTTCCATTCGGGCCAGTGACGTCACCGCTAATCGTGGAGTTGAACTGCTGAGAGGTGGTCCCGAAGGCCCCAAGGGCGATGCCCGCGAGGCCGATGCTGCCTAGCAAGACAGGATACAGCTCCGACGGGAGATAGCCGGCGACACTGTCACCACCCGCATAGATCCCAATCCGCGTCGTGGCCCCGGAAAGGAGGACGCGAACCTTGTTCTGGAACTTTCGTATCGCCCGCTGGGCCACGATTTGGTCAGCGGTCATCCGGGTTTGATCGGCCATGTTGCGGCCGACGTAGCCAACCAACGCCGCGCCCTTCGCCGGATCGGACGCGCTGGCCAGATCCGGAGCGGTAGCCAGGGCGGTTGACAGAGCCTGCGCGACGGTTCCCCCGGTGGGCTGGTGACCTACCAGCGCGGAGCCCTTGGCGACATCAGTGTGATCGAGGAGGTTGGGGCCGAGGCTCCCCCCTGCGGCCAGGGCCGCCGCGACGGTCGTTCCGTTCCATCCAACTAGGCCGGCACCCTTGGCGGGATCGCTGGAGTTGGCCAAATCGGTGCCGACCACACCCTGAAATACCGCCATCTTGCCGGCGGCCAAGTCGGTGGCGAACGCGCCGCTCGTGTGGGCGATTGTCGTGATATAGGCGATGCCGCCCTGAACGAACGTGTCGCGCAGCGCGTAGGCGGTTGCGGTCACCCAGGCCCCGCGCGGATTGGGCGCGGTGATCGCGGCCAAGGCGGCGGCGGCAGCGGCGTTCGCCGCGATCGTGGCCGCCTCAGCTTCGGTGACGGCGTCGACCACGCCTGCGGCGGCCGTCTCGGCGGCTTCGGCCGACGCCGCCGCCGAGTCCTTGTAACCCAGCGCGGTCGCGAGCATCCCGGTGCAGGTGTCGAAGAGGTTCGTGGCGGCGGTGACGAGATCAGTCAATACGGTCATGACGGGTTCCCTACCCCTCGCCCGCGGCGATGTGCGCGAGCAGGGCGTTTTCAACGATGAAGAGATTGGTCGCGAAGATGAGTTGTTCGTCCTGGACCTCGGCGACGACGCCGACGGCCTCATCCGCAGCCGCCACAGCGACATCGCGGGCTGTCTCGACAATCGGCACAGCGGCCAAGATCGTCGCGGCGCCATCGACGACCGTTTGAGCCAAGGCGGCCTTCGCGTCGGCATTGTCAGCCGAAACATCCGCGCGATCGGCCTTGGCGTCGGCATTGTCGGCCGAAGCGTCGGCGCGATCAGCCTTGGCGTCGGCGTTGGCCGCCGCCGCATCGGCCAATTCGGCGCTGTCTAGCGGCCTCGCAACGTACTCCGCCTCGGTGCCGGGATAATCGAGCAGATCCACCGCCGCTTCCCAGGCGCTACGGCCCGTGTCGCCCCTGAACTGACCGAGGTCGGTCCAGATGCCGACCACGCGGACGAAGAGGTGGCCATCCAGTGCGTCTTCGATATTGACCAACTTCCAGGCGTCGCCCTCCTCGGCCTCGGCGGGCAGGGCCGAAACTGAGTCGATGGTGCCTTTCAGCTTGATCGCGTCGATGGCGGCAATCATCGCGGCCTTGATGGCCAGCAACGCGTCGATCTTGTCGCTCAGCGTCAGAACGCTGTCGTACTGCGTCCAGAGCGCGGCCAGCGCCGCCTTCAGAGGCGCGCCCGTCAGTGACCCCGCATGCACCTGGTCGAGGATGCCGCCGAGCGCCGTCGTGAAGGCGGGGATGCCCAAGGCCATCTCAGGCGCTCGCGGCCGTGCTGCTGATGATCGCCTCGGCGGCGGCGAGCGCCGACGTCAGTTGCGCATCCAGGTTCCTGAGCACGACGGCGATCTGCTGGAGGTTCACCTTCAGCATGTCTTCCGGCATGCCGGGCACGATCGCTTCCATTTTCGCGGCGATGCCGGCGATATCCGACTGCCGCACCTGCACGATCAGCTCTTTCAGCGGCGCGACGCGATGGCCGGCGAGCTTCTGCTGCACCAGCGCCTGGGTGGCGAGCAGTTCGGCGATGCTCGGTTCAGGCGGCAGCTCAGGCGCGGGGGCGCTGGCCGGGGCCTTGGAGGCCTTGGCTTGGGTCATCTGGGTTGTCCCTTGGTTCTAGGTGAGAAGCGGCGTCTCGGGCGGGGCCGGCAGATCGGCCAGGTTGGGCACCTGGTCGACGAGGGAAATGTCGGAGTCGATCTCTCGCCACTCCGCGCCGTAGTGCGAGGCCGTGAAGATGACGCCCTGCATGGAACTCACGACGATGACGAAGGCGACGCCTTCCGAATTGAAGAGGGCGGCTTTCATGGCTAGCGAATCCTGTTCACGGCGATGATCGTGCCGAGGATCTTGTTGATGCTGATCGACCCAGTTTGACGAACCCGCAGCTCGATCGTGTGCCAGCCGACGCTGGGTGTCCGGGGCGGCGTGACCTGCGGCAGGCGCTCGGCGAAGCTGCCGCGATAGATGCTGTCCCAAGTATCAATCTGGACGCCGTCGAAATAGATCGTGCCGGTGACCTGACAGTCGGCTCCGAAGTTCTGCATGGCCAGGCTGTTGGTGATGTCGAGGTCGCCGCCGTAGCAGTAGACGGCAAGGGTGGCGCAGGTGACATCCGATCCACCAATCGCCTGTACGCTGCCGTCGGTGACGCTGGACCCGTCCGAAAACTCGCCCAACGGCACCTTGCCGCGCGTCACCGAGCCGGTGATCAGCAGGTTGCCGTCGATGACGGTGTCGGTGAGATAGACCGTACCGCCGCTGACGAAGAACGGGTACTTGACGCCGCTGAACCCGGTCGAAATCCCGAAATAGCTGCCGGAGAAAATCCAGCCGCCCGTTACCCCGTTGTTGATCCCCTTGAAGCCGACCACCACCCGGTTGCCCAGGACGTCGGTGGAGAGATCGACGCCATAGGCCGAGGCCACTTGACCATTCAGCGTCGCCAGCGCTGACGCCGTGATCGAGATCGAGGACGTATGCGAGCCTGTGGTCGCGAACAGCGATGTGATCGACGAGGCCTGAGAGCTTTGTGCGCTGCTGATCGACGACAGCTGGCTGCTGACCGACGAAACATTGCTGTTGAAGTTCGTCGTCAGGGTCGTCAGGGCGCTGGACGTCGCGCTCAGATTGGTCGTCAAGGTCGCGAGCTGCGTCTGAGCCGTCGCATAGTTGGCGTCGACCACGGCCGCCAGATTGATCTGGTAGAGCGCCAGCGCGGAGTCCTGGGTGGCCCGCGTCAGCGACTCGGTCGACAGCGCCGCCGCCGCATTGGCAAAGCCGACGGTCTGTTCGGTGTAGTGCTCGACAATCGTCTGTTTGGCGTCCTCGACGATGCGGATCTGATCGTCGATCGTCGCGCCGGTCGGCCGACCGCTCGGCGGCGTCAGCTCGTGCAGCAGGTTGTTCTGCAGGGCGGCGCCTTCCGCCCGCGCCGCCTCGATCCGGATCAGCGCGTTGCGCGCATCCGCGAGGCCGGCGTCGGCGGCGTCTTGTGCGGCTTGGACGGACGCCAGGACTTCGGCGGCCACCACGTCGCCGAGTCTGAGGGCGTTGTCGGCGACGATCTTGCCGACGGTGACGGACCCCAGATCAAGAAAGACCTCGGTATCCTCAAGGCCCCGGATCGTCCGATAGCGCACGCGCACCTGATAGGTCGCACCGCTGATCAGCCCCACGATCTCGATCCGCGTGGACGAAGACGGATATTCGTTCCCGACCCAAGGGCCATAGGTCGGACCGGCCAGCACCTGCCGGTATTCGACGATCAGATGCGTCGCATTCGGGTCGTCGACGGCGCCGGTAATGATGATGGCAGGGATGGTCGCCCCGTCCGCGCTGGCCAGCACGCCACCGACGGCCGTCCAGCTGCCAATGGCAGGCGCGACAGGCAGCGGGTCGGACGACGATAGGCCAGGGATTGGCGGCGGGCTCGCGGTCCGGCCAAGGGCGAAATCGTGCTTGCCGTCGGTTTCCGACTGGAGCGTCAGGCTAACATCGCCGGTCATCGGATCGACCGTACGCGTCAGGATCATCGCCTTTTGGCCGCTCATGGCCAGATCCGCGACGTCGACCGTGATGCAGTCGCCGCCCTTGAAGCCCATCCACGCCGGCTTGCAGCGGATGGTCACCGGACCGAACTCGCGGGCGTTCACCAGGTCGTAAGCGGCCAGCTGGGCGACCTGCTCGGCGTCCTGCACCAGCGGGTATTCAACCTCACGGGACCGCAGGCGCTTGTCCGCAGTCACATAGGCGGGGACCTTGACCGGCCCGGCCGCGACCATTTCCCAGCCGTGATCTTCGCTGCGGTATCTCGGGATGATCTGATTGGGTCGGCCGCGCACCGATTGCGCCGCCTGCACCGAATAGCCGCCGGACAGGTCGGCGGCGGTCAGGGTGGCCAGCGACACGCGCGGCGTGTTGACCAGGAACGAAATCGACGCGCCCAGCTGCACCGGACGGCCGCCGCCGGCCTGACACATGGCCTTGAGCACGTCCCACTTGCTGTCATTCGAATAGACGACGCCACCGACCTTCCAGCCGTTGGCGTCCGAGACATTGGCCCCCTCGACCGCCGCCGCCACGTCCAGGGCCGCCATCGGCGCGCCGATGCCCAACACGCGAACCCCGTTCGCGTACCGACCCCGGCTCCAGGCCAGCGCGTGCAGCCACGGGTTCTCTGACCACTGCCAGGTGCTCGGGTCGTTGGCGCGTTGGCCACCGATGCCGCCAGGATAGTCGTCGTCCGCGCGCGGGTCGTAAACGAGCGCGCCCCGGATCGTCCAAACCGCCTTAGGGACACCCGACGGATAGGTCTTTTGGTCGTAGCCGAGCACGTACCAAGACGTGGCGTAGCCCGAAAGCTTGTGGGCGGGCGTCCATTCAGACAGGACCGCGAAATCCGTGGTGTTGGGCGGCATGAGCGCCGCCGACGGCGTCGCGCCGAGCTGCCGGCGTTGCCACATCCGCAGGTTATAAGCGCCGCCCGTCGCCGCTTCGGTCAGAGGCGAAAAGGTCACCGTCTCGTCGGCGGCCTTGAAGCTGTCGAAGCCCCCGATGGGGCCGCCGCCCGACAACACGGTGTTATAGAGAATGTTGCGGTTTTTCGCCTCGCCGGTCGTGGCGTAGATGATCCGACCGCCAGTCCCCGACCGGCCGACCAGATAGGGGATCGGGGCGTTCGGATCGGCGGCGAAGTCCACCTGAGACCCAGCGACGCCGCCGATCTTCAACGGCTTCGCGGTCGCATCGCCGAGGAAGGCGAGGCCGGCCCCGACAGCGCCGATCGTTTGGACCGAGATCCCGGCGAGCGTCCACGCACCAGCCGACGCGGCCAGCGCGCTCGCGCTGGCGCCCAACAAGCCAACGCCAGCCAGAGCGCCAACGCCCGTGGCGACGAGCGCGACGCCTGCGATGATCGTTCCGGCGGCGCGAAGGGTTTTGCTCATCGCGGCTCGACCCTCCAGGCCATGGCGACGCTCAGCGTCGGCTGTAGAAAGCAGGCGGTTTCGCTGTCGGCGTGGAAGCCGAACACCCGGCCGTTGCCAGCGACGACTTGGAGGGCGTGCAGCGCGTCCTCGCCCGGCAAGGCCAGCAAGTCGCCGACCAGAGCGGCGGCCGGTGCGATGCGCGGCAGGCCCATGGCGTCGAGGGCGTCGGGCAGGGACGCGAACCCGGTTCGCCTCAGTGCGCGCATGGCGCCGATCAGGCTGGAATAGCTGCCGGCCTTAACGAGGCTCGGCCGGTGGCCCATCTTTCGGAGGTGGAATGCGGCCATCCGAACGCAATCGGTTTTGCCAAAGGCGAACGGCCGGGCCATGAAGTGCTCGACCGTCGCCGACAGCGCCAGCTGCCGCGCTTGCAGGCTCACGAGGTCACGTCCCGCACGGCCGCCGGCCGAGCAGTCTCAGCACCCCAAGGCAGCGACCGCTGCACTTCGGTGACGTACTCAAGGCCTCGCTCGCCCGGCCAAACCGACTGGTGAAAGGCGTTGTTCAGCCGCGCGCCTTCGTCGACCTCGAACAGCAGCTCGAACACCGACGTGACGCTGTATTGCAGCGAGCGTGACCCGCCATCCCCCGACAAGGTCGGCACGTCGACCTCGCCCACGAATAGGACATAGGGGTCCGGGATCACCTCGCCGGTCACCTTGTCCAGCGCGCCGACCCAGATGGTGACGGCGGAGAATTGGGCGGTCGGGCTGGCCAGCGACGCGGCGGCCGTCATGGTCGGCGGTAGGACGGTGATGGTGATTTCGGGCGCGTCGGTTTCGACGCCGTCGGTTACCGGCTCCACGCCACCGAGTGTTCCATAGACCGGGTCACGGCCGAGGAACGTCCGGCCACCGAACGTCACCTGTCCCGGCGCGTCCAGAAGGCGCAACGCACCCGCCGGCAGGTCGATCTCGACGGCGCAGAACATCAGCACCGACCGCCCGCTAAAGGCGGTGGCCAGGGCCGGCGATAGCACGGACATCAGCTATCCTCGGAAATCGTGAAGGTGATGCCGGTGTGCGCCAGGGGGTCGAGATCCCAGCTGGTCGTTCCGTCGAGGAAGCCCTCGACCTCGGGCTCGGCGAAGTTCAACGGGCCAGAGAGCGTCGCTCTCAGGCGCGGCGCCACGGATAGCTGATCGCCCTCGATCGCGGTGACCTGGTGCGGATAGACGCGCCCGCCGGACTCAAAGCTAAAGAACCAGCCGACGCCGATTCCGACCGTGGTCGACGCCACCACGACCACGCTGTTGATCGACCCGGCGCCGGTTACGCCGGTTGGCGCGGCCTCGTTGCTGGCGATCTGCATGCGAACAGGCTCGCCCTCGGCTCGGGCACGGGTCTGCACCGCAGCGAACCGGAGCAAGCAGTCTTCATCCATCGTCGGCATGACGAACGTGAAAGCCCACCGGTCGCCCAGCCGCGCGATGCGTTGTTCTTGTCCGCCGCCGGGCGGAACGAGCTTGCCCGAGAAATCGCGATAAGTCGGCGTGACGGTTTCGGGCGCGGGCGCGGTTGGGAAGGAATATGCCATCAGGGGATCACGTTCCTGCCCTTGCGGGCCAAGTCGGCGCCGGCGGCGACCCGCGCGGCCTGGAAGCCTTGAATCGCTGCGTCGTAGGCGATGGCCCGAATGGTCGCGTCGCCATTCGCGCCGGTCAGGTCGATGGTTTGATGCAGCGTGATGGTGGTTGAGCCGCCTTGGTTGGCGGGCGTCGCCTGCATGCCGCTGCGGACGGCGCGCAGGGTGTCCAGCCGGCCGACGACCGACGCCGGGCCTTTGACGATTTCCGGCCCGCGCTCGCCCGCGACCCCGAACATTCCAGTCGGGATGTTGCCGCCCCCGTCGAAGAGGCCGGCGAAGGCTTGGCCAACCTTGGCGAGGCCGTCCAGAGAGGACGCCCCGCCCCCGCCGCCCTTCATGACCCAGCGCGCCAAGCCGTCCGCCAGGTTTTCGAGCAACTTGGCCTTCAGGCGGTCGCCGAAGAAGTCCGCCAGCGAACCGATCCCACCCTTCGCGGCCTCAAATGCCGAAAGGATATTGGCCTTGAGGTTGGCGATGGCCCCCTCATCCAGGGCCTGCACGGCCGACGCTTGCGCGGCGGCAAGGCCCCGGCGGCGCGCCAGCTTCATATCGGGCGTCAGGTTGGGGTCGGTCGAGAGATCCTGCTCAAGCCCGGCGCTCTCTTGCGACTGGCGCAACGCCAGTATGCGACGCTCGATCGCGAGGCGCTCTGAGAAGGTCGTGGCCAGCGCGGCCTGGCTCTGGAGGACGTCCAGCTCATAGCCAGCGACCTCCTGCGCTTGACGCAACGCCACAGCGGCGAGGTCGCGCGACTTCTGGTCTTGGATGGCTTCGCGCTGCGCATCGCGCGCCTTCCCCTCGGCAACAACGAGCAGGTCAGCCTGCGTCTGGGTCAGCTCTTTCTTTTGGACGGCGAGACGCAGATCCTCGGCGCGCGCCGTTTCGTCGTTCTTGAGCCGGTCTAGCGCGATGCGCGCCTGTTCTTCGATCGAGCGGTTTAGCCCCTCCCGCGACCGCAGCTCATCGTCCTTCGCACGCGCCAGATCGGCGTTGAACCGGTCGTCCTGGCGCGCAGTCAGGTCGGCGGCCTTTTCCGCTTCACTCTTGCCGGTCTTCTTCGGCGCCCCGCCGGTAGGCTTCATGAGGTCCGGCGTCAGGCCGAAATTCGTCGTGGCGGGCGTGGCGGTGGACGGCAGGCTGGTCGCGCCGCTGGCCGCCTTCTTTCGCTGATCCGCACGGTTAGCTGACCTGGTCTCAGCGCGCTCGCGTGCCCGCAGGCTGACGATTTCGGCCTGGGTGGTGGCCAGCGCATCTTTCCAGAATTGCAGCTTGCGCTGCGCCGATGCTCCGGTCTTGTCCTCGTATTCCGCGATCTTCTTGCGGGCCTCGACTTCGTCAGCGAGCCTCGCATTCAGGGCGTCTTGAGCGGTGAACCTCCGCGTATCGCCCGAGAGGGCGAGGACCGCCGCCGTGGCCGCGATCGGCGCGCCAGCAGCGGCAGCGGCAGCCGCTGACGCAGCAGCGGGGGAGCCAGGGATAGCCAGGATGGCGAGGCGGGCCGCGCCAGCGAACTTGATCAGGTTCGTCAGGCCGGTGATCACGGCGGTGATCGGACCGGCGCCGGCGACCAGGCCCAGCATCGCCAGACCGGCCAGCTTCGCGCCATCGGGAAGCTTGTTGAACTCCTCCAGCAGGTCGGCGGCAGCGTGGGCGGCCAGGGTGGCGGTCGGCAGGAAGTTCTGACCCAACGCGACCGCCGCGTCGCGGAACTCTGCCTGGGCGCGCTTGGTGCTGTTGGCGAGGCCGTCCTTGGTCTTGATGGCGTCGCCATCGGCGCTGGCGCTGGCCTTAAGAATGATGTTCAGGCGCGCGATGGCCTTGGCGGCCTCAGGCGCCTGATCGGCGTTGCCCTTGAAGCCCAGCCGCAGCAGCTCGGCCTTCACGGCCGCTTCATTCAGCGCCACGCCGAACTTCTTCAGCGGCTCGGCTTCGCCCGAAATGCCCGACAGGATCGCCTGATAGGCCTCCGCGTCGCTGACGTTCCACAGCGAGCCGATGTCGACCGCACGGCGCTGAATGGCCTCGGTCATGCCGAGCGCATCCTTGGCCGCGACGCCGACGCCGGTCAGGACCAGCTGCGTCTTGGCCAGAGTCGCCTGGGTTTCGTCCAAGGCGCGGCCGACATCCGACGAATAGGATTTGGCGAAGGCCTGGGCTTGCTTCTCGAGGCTACCGAACGCGACGCTGAACGCGTTGGCGGTCTCGCTCGCGTCGCTCGCGGCCTTGGTCGCGTAACCGACGATGGCGCCGAACGCGACGCCGGCAGCGAGCGAGGCGCGGCCGAAGCCGCGCCCCATCTCAGCCGCCAGCTTGTCATAGTCGCGCTGGGCGCGGGTGGTCGTGTTCTTCACGTCCACCAAGGCTCGCTTGTTGGCGGCCGTGAGCTGTTTCAGCTCGGCCGACATCTGATAGACGAGCTGCTCCAGGTCAGTGCGGGCCATGTCAGGAATACCTCATCACGCGCTCGCGATGCTGCGCGGCGCTCGGCGGCTTCGCCTTGGCGGCGACGCCGTTGGCGCGGTTGTGGGCTTTGAGGCAAACCCCGAATTGCCACAGGCTCAGGCGATCGACCCTTTCTGGGTCCATCCCCATAATCAGGCCGTTGGCGTAGAGGGGCGCGAACCGGATCTTGCCGCGCGGGAGGGCGCCCGGCGCTTCGCCCTCCCCGGCTTCTCCCCCACGGCTTCGTCCGGTACGTCGCCCAGGGCGGCGCGAACGATCGCGAAGGCCAAGGCCAAGTGCACCTTGAAATCGGCGTCCTTGTCGACGCGATCACGGACCAGCACGGCGGCCTGAATTTCCGAAAGCCCGCCGCCGACCAGCGCCTGCAGAATGACCTCGCGAACGTCGTCGATCCGCCAATCGCCGATCATGCCAAACGACGCGGCCTCGGCGAGCGATGCACCGGTTTGCAGCGCCGTGGCGACGCTGATCAAGCGGCGATAGATCTCGCCGGGACCAGCGTCGCACCGCTCTTGGATCTTCCGCCACTGGCCGATTCCGACCTTGAACAGAAACTCGTCATCGCCCCAATCGAGCCGGATGGAAGCGTCCCGGCTCATTTAGTCGAACACCAGCGTGTAATCGGCGTCCGCGATGGCCAGCGAGATGTCGAAGGTCTGATCTTCCTGGGCGGTGCCGCCCATGCTCAGGCTCTCGATCACCCACTTGCCGGTGATGGTGAAGCCGTCGGCCAGCGCCTGGATGACCTTGCCGGGGAACGGCAAGCCCGCCTGCTGCAGGGCGACCAGCAGGTTCGCCGAGGCTTTGTCGGCGACGCCGGAGCCGGTGAACTTGATGTCCGTGCTCTTCACGCGCCGGGATCGCCTGCCGGGCTTTTTCGGGTCGGTGCAGTTGGCGCGCATGCTCTCGATCACCTCGCTGGTGAACTCGATTTTGCGCTCGGTGTTGACCGAACAGGCGGCCGTGAAGGCGGCGGGCTCGGCATCGTTGCCGAACTTGAAGACCAGTTCGTCGCCGGTGACGCCTTCGACATAGGTATCGACCATGGGAAGCTCCTTTGAGGTCGGAAGAGAAAGGCCGTCAGGCGGCCTGGTGGACCGTGAACCGCATCTCGGTCACGAAGTGCTCGGTCGTCGGCTCAGGGTCGCCGACAGGCCGTGAGGCCACGAGGCCAAAGCTGCTCACGCGCCAGCCTGCGAGCAGGAGCAGCCCGGTGAGGGCGACAATGACCGCGTCGGCCAGTTCGGCGGCCACTTGGGTGCAGTCCGGCCCGCGCGCCCAGCTGTGCAGCGTCCAGAACAGGTTGGCGGAGACACCGCAGCTCGACGGAATTGCGACCCGCTGCGGCGCCCCGAAGGTCACACGCGGAAAGACGTCGTCGAAGTCCTGCCCGGCAGCGAAGACGGCGGGTCCGTCCGGGGTGCCGGCCACGATGGAGATCACACCGGCATCGGCCAGCAGGGCCGCGCCGCCGGCCTTTTGCAGTTCAACAGTCGGGCTGGTCATCGCAGGGCCGCGACGGCCTTGGCGGCGCGGTTGGCGGCGCGGATGACTCGCGCGCGAAGGACTTTCTTGTTCGCCCGGATGGTCGGATAGAAGAACGGTTGCGCGGGCGTGGCGGCATGAGCGCGGGCGGCCTTGCGCGCGCGGACGCGACGACCCGGCAAACTCGAAATGCTGCGGGAGATGCGGTAGCGCGCGCCAATGGCGGCCTTCGCCGAAGTGCCGAACTCGACCCAGCGAGCGTAATAGGCCTTGTCGTCGCCGGCATAGACGCTGAACAGCAGACCCGCGTCGTTCAAGGCCCGGCCCTGGGGGCCGAGCTTCTTGACGGTGAACCGAAAGGCGCCGGTCGCCTTGGTCGGCGGCGGCTCGCCCTCGGACCAACCGACGGACGCCTTGAGGTCGCCGTCGCGCTCCGGCGCCGCCCGCGCGATGGCGCCGGCCATGTCCTTCGCACCCTCGGCCAGGCTGTCGTACAGCGCCGAGCGGACGCTGTTCGGCAGCGCCTCCAGCTGGCGCAGCAGGCGGTCGAGGCCCTTCACCTTGCTAGCCATCGGCGCCCCCAAATTCCAAGGTCATGGTTCGCCAAAGGTCGGTGCCGAGCAGATCGAGGACGGACTTGATATTCCAGGTCCGCGTTTCGTCGCGGCAATCGACCGCGCGCATATCCGTGGTGACGCCGCGCAGGACCGCGTCGGCGGGTACGTCCAAGACCCAGATCGACACGCCAGCGGCGCGATCCGCCTGGACATCCTCGCCGCCGCGCAGCGGCAGCAGGCGAACACGACGGTCAGGGCAGAACGTCTCCCACGTGGACCGGACGACGCCGCCGACGTTTGACCGGCCGATGCGCTTTTCGAACCGAACGCGGGCGCGCAGCTCGGCGCGATTAGGAGGGGTCCAAGCCATCGGCGCTCTCCCCGCGAACCTGGTTCGCCTGCTCTCGCCGTGGCGTCGCGATACGGACGGCCCGGCCCTTGGCCTTGGCCCTCGTGAAACACTCTGTGGTGACCAGCATGCGCATGCCCGCCAGATAACCGATGGTCACCCGGCGCTCTTTGGCCGGGGTAAAGTCGAAGTCTGCGGTGAAGCGGACCCATGGCATCGTCAGACCCTCGGCGTCCGCGCGAGCAGCATCTGCACCGGCCCGGACTTCGGACGCTCGGCCAGCTGCGCCGCCGTCACCGGTTCGCGCGCGGCGTAGAGTTCAGCCACGATCATCATGACCGCGACCCGAACAGCTGGCGGCGTCTCTTCGAAACCGGCCCGGAATTGGATTCGCACCGCGAGGGGGTCGCAGCGCGCCGTCGGCCACGACCTGCCAAAGCCCGGCAGAAGGCGTCCGCCATGGACCCGGTAGTCACCCGCCGACCAGGTCAGCTCGCTGTTGTCGATCGCGTCGTATTTCACGGACACGATGTCGACCAGCGGCCCGAAGGGCATCAGCAGCGGACCAAGGCGCGGAAAGGCCGGGAGCCACCATTCGAGGGTCTGCAGGCCGACCGCGCGGCCGAGCCAGCCGTCGGGGCCGTCCAGGTGGTCGGAGACGGCCGCGATCAGGCCCTCAAGCAGGGCGTCGTCGTCATCGAACAGGATGTTGAGGTGCTCTTTTACGGCCGTCAGCTCGACGAGCGAGCCGGCGGGCGTGATGACGACGACGGCCATGCCTATTTCGCCTTCTTGGCGGGCTTGACGTCGGCGACGCCGACGGCCTGGGCCGCCGCAGCGGCGCGGGTGTCGGGCTCGATCACCGGCTCGATCACCGGCTCGATCACCGGCTCGTCGTGGCCGATGACGCAGCCGTCAACGTCCGTCAACACCCCTTCGGCCGAACGGTAAGCCGCGACGCCGCGCCGCACGAAGTGCAGTTCCGACGCCTCGCCCCGACCGTCGACCACGTCGCCGGCCGCAAAGACCTCCGGCGGCGTGCCGACGGAATAATCTTTCAGGAACTTGATCGTCATGACCAAGCCCCCTTAGGAGACGACTTCGTCGACGGTGGCGGCGTCATTCGCCGTCGCGTCGCCGTAGCGCGGGCTGAGGCCGAGCACGACGGCGCCGAAGTCGGCGCCGGCGGTGCTGAGCGTGGCCGAGAACCGCGCGAAGCGGAAGCCGGCGTTGTAGTCGAGGTCCGACGGCAGCAGGTTGACGAGCGCCTGCTTGTTGTCGTCGGTGCCGGCCTGGGTCATGGCGGTGATCGCGCCGCCGACGACATCCTTGACGCCGGCGCCAGCGGCGTCGGTCGCCTGCTGGAACTTGGCGTTCAGAACGCCGGTGGCGACGAAATCGCCGACCATCGGCACGGCCAGCAGGGCATACCAGTCCTGCATGTCGACCCAGGCGGTCGTATAGGTGCCGGCCGCGTAGGCGTCCGGGTCGATTACGCCCACGACCGAAGCGCGGGCCGAGGGGTTGAGATTGCTGTTCATCTCAGGGTTCCTTCTGAGGGAATGGGAGGCTGACGGGGACGCAACCCCGCGCGCTGGGCGCGCGGGGCGTTCAGGCGGGCCGCGCGATTAGGCGCGGGCGGCCAGGGCGACGAAGTGCGACTTGCTGTTCGAGCCGTTGGCCGGCGCAACGGGCGCCGACAGCAGCGGCTGGCCGCCCACCCGGAAGATCCAGCGGAAGGCCCGGATGTTGTAGTCGAAGTAGAGGTGGATGCTGTCGGCGAAGGTGACGCCGTTCTGCTTGCGATAGGCGTCGTAGCCGTTGGGGTTGACGAACTGCAGGTCGCCCAGGTCGCCGATGGTTTGGGCGTGCTCGGTGAAGTAGACCGGGCGACCCAGCAGTGTGCCGCCGGGGGCTTCCTGATAGTTCGGGAACCACACCGGCTGACCCAGATCCGTTTTCAGATCCATGATCGACGGCATGATGTCCGAATTGCCCAGCCAGACGGCTTGGCCGGGGTTGATCATGCGCGCGAACATCTTGCCGACGTTCTGGCGCACGACGGAATCGGCGGCCTGGCCGGTTTCCTTGGCCACCGTCACCAGCGCGTCGGACGCCAACCAGCCCAGGGGCTTTTCGATGCCGTCAGCGTTCATGAAGGCGTCGCCGACTTTCCAGCGGATGGCGGCGGCCGACTCGTTCGTCAGCAGATACTGGAGGCGCGGAGCGTCTTCGAGCACTTCCTCGGTGGCGAGCACGAAGGCGTACACCTCATTGAGCTTGACCTCGCGCGGCTTGAGGCCGGTCCGCGACGGGGTCATCTGCTCGCCCTCGACCCGCCAGCGGGCCTGGACGCCGCCGGTGCCCCACGGAGTGGTTTCCGAGCCGATGCCGCCAACCCGGTTCGAGGCGGTCGGCTTCGGCGCGATCAGGTCGAGGATCGGATCGGAGCCGCCGTCGTCGTAGACCAGACGGATGATCTCATCGCGGAACTCGGCGGGCACCAGGTAGGAGCCGGCGGCGTCGCCGGTTTCCATGACGACGTTGGTCGGGGCCGCGAGGCGTTCGTCCATACGGAAGGCGTTGCCGGCGGCCGGATTGGCCAGCCGCACCGCCGTGCCGAACTCGGCGAGGTTGCGGAAGCCCGACGCGTTGTTGCGCGGCTGCGGCTCGGCCAGGGGCGAAGCCGTGCGAGCGGGCGGGGCGGCGGCGGCCGGCGCCAGGGCGATGGCCGAGGCGGTCGACAGACGTTGCTGCAGGGCCGTGGCCCGAGCGATCGAGGCTTGCAGCTCGGCGAGCCGGCTGGCGTCGGACGCATCGGCCGTTTCTTCTTCCGGCGTCAGGTCACGATTGGCGTCGAGGGCGGATTGCAGACGGGCGGCTTGGCGCGTGGCGATTTCCCGCGCTTCGGCCTGGAGTTGGGCCAGGTTCATGGAACCTCCTATGGGTTAAGGCCGTGGAAGGGCGAGGTGCCCGTGGAGGCCGCCTTGCGGCGGCCGTCTCGCGCGGGATGCGCGGAGATCTCTAGATCGAGTGCAGGACCCGGTGCGCCTCGGCGCGGCGGCGCATCAGCGCCAGCCGGTTGCGGCTCGAACCGTACTTGGCGACCACGTCGCGCAAGGTCATGACACCGTCGGTGACGCCCGCAGCGGCGGCCCGCGCCGACGAGAAGGTCTGCCCCTCGCCATGCAGGCCGGCGACGGCCGACGGCGCGATGCCACGCCCCCGCGCGATGGCGGCGGCGAACACCTGGTTCATCTCGTCGATTTCGGCCTGCATCTGGGCGCGGTCCTCGTCGGACAGCGGCGCATACGGGTGGCCGGCGATCTTCTGCGGCGACGACGCGATCAGCGTCGTTTTCATGCCGATCTTGTCCTCGAACCCGGACATATCGACGTGGCCGCAGCGCACCCCAACAGAGCCGACCTCGCCGCTGGTGCTGGCATAGAAGGCCGAGCATTGGGTCGCGATCCAATGCGCGGCCGAGAAGGCGTACGGGCTGGCGACGGCCACGATCGGTTTGACCTGGCGGTGCTCGTACGCGGCATCGGCCGCTTCCTGCGTCCCCCACACCATGCCGCCGGGGCTGGCGATATGCACGACCGTGACGCCGACCTTGTCGTCACCGGCGGCGGCGCGGATCACGTCAGAGAACTTCTCGCTACTCGTGCCGCCGTACGATCCCTTGGGCGAGAGCGGCCCATTCAGCGGCACGATCAGCGTCGCGCCATCGCGGACCGGGTCGGCCGGCGCCCGCGCCTGGGCGCCGCCAAGCGATGCCAGATTGCGCAGGGCTTCCGGCAGCAGGGCCCCAACGGACGCCTGCGCCAGCAGCTGGCCGAGAGCAGCGGGGTGCATCGCCCACAGCGTGCGGGCGCTCGTCATCTCGATCATGCGTCGGTCCGATCTTGCGGGGAGGTCATGCCGCCCGACGTGGTGTCGGCGGCGCGATTGCTGTTCAGTGGCGTGCGCGGATCGTCGGCCCAATCCTCTTCGATGCGCGGCAGGTCGAACCAGCCGACCCGCAGTTCGTTCGCCGAGGCGAGGCTTGCCGTGCGGGCCAAAACCGCGTTGCGCCATTGGGTGGCGCTGTCGCCGCGCAGCAGGCCGTCGAGGTCGAACTTGGCCCTATAGACGCGCCGCTGCGCCGGGGTCATTAGATCGCGGCCGATGGCCTTTTCGATCCGGCCCGTCCATGGGCGGATGACGTATTTGACGAACTCCAGGGCGCGCTGCTCGGTGTCCTCGTCGCTCTCGCTTTCGCCGAGCATGTGCAGCGGATAGCGCCAGTTGCGGGCGACCTCGCGAACGGCGTTCCGGCGCAGTTCGAGGTACTGGTTATCGACGTTGTTGTTCGTGATCGGCAGGTACTTGAGGGAGGCCTCAAGGATCGGAACCTTGCCGGCGTTGAGCACGCCCGCGAAGTTGCCGTTGAACTGGTTTTTCAGGCGCTCAAGCGCCGGTTCGGTCAGGGTCTGCTCGGTCGATAGAACGCCGGAAGGCCTGGCGCCGTTCTTGAAGAAGGCGCGCCCGAACGCCTCCAGCGTGTTGGCCATGTCGATGGCCAGACGAGCGGTCTTCCAGGGCACGACCGAATAGACGCCGTCGGTCGAGATCCCTGAGCCCGTCAGTAGCTCACCCTGCCGGAACCGCCGGGACCTGCCGTCTTCATAGAAATAGTCGACGCCAAACGTGCGCTCGCCATGGTCCTCGACCAGGCGGACCGGCGACAGCGGCCACAGCTCCAGCTCTGTGGAAGAGTGAATGATCGGTTCGGCGTAGGCGCGCCCGCGCAAGACGGTGTTGAATGCGAAGGTCGACCAGAATTCGTCCGACGTCATCAGCGGGTTCGGCCCGTCGCACAGGCTCTCGGCGTACGGGTAATCCTCGCCGGCCGAGCCGTCCCGACGGATGATCTCCAGCGGCAACGTGCCGATGGTTTCGGCGATGCCGGACACGATCGGGAAGACCGCGCCGGCCATGATGACCGTGTCGGCCGTCACCGGCCCGCCCATCGCGCCGGCCCCGTCACCGCCAAACCAGCGATCATCCGTCGCGTCGCGCGCGCCCGGATCGAACCCGGACGCCATGCGGCTGAAAAGACCACTCACTTGCGCGAGGTCCGCGCGGACAGAAAGACGCCGACCAGCAGCAGGCCGCCCAGCACGATGAACCCGGCCGGGCGATAGATCTGGCCGAAGCCGTAGGCGACCAAGCCGACGCCCGCGAAGCCGACGAGGTCGCGGGCGTCGAAAGCCCCGCGAACGAAGGTCGCGGCGCTGCGCAGGAACTTGGCGAACCGGGTTCGCGTCGAGTCGGTCATACGAACACCATCCCCCTGCTCTCGTAGACAGACCCGGTCGAGGCGACGGGGTTGCGGCTCATGAGGTCGAAGGCGTTGAAGGCCGCGATCAGCGGGTCGATCTTCGCCTTGCCTGACGACTGCTTAGTGATCAGCATGGCGTTGCCGCGCTGTTCGGCCTTGGCGTTGCCGACGCACCAGGTCATCAGCGCCTGGCCGGAGTGCCACAGCGTGATGTTCTTCAGCTTCCGTTCCATGCCCCAGATGCTGCCCGCCAAGCGGTAGCCCTGGGGGACAGCGACGGCCTGCCCGTCGGTGATGCCCGACGCGTCCAGCGCATCGACCAGATCGGAGACCCCTTGCGGGTCGAGGCCGATCGCGCCTTTCTCAGGCAGCAGGCCGGCGTCTTTCAGCATGAGGCAGATGTCGACGACGTCTTGAATGTCTTGGCCGGGCAGGTCGCAGGCGACCAGGTCGCCTTCTTCGACGAACTGATCGAGGTGCGAGACGATTTCCTTGCGCCGCTGCCACACATCGGCCTGAGCCCAGGCGCGGTTCCACAACAGAAAATCGCGGGTGATCTTGCATCGGCCCATGACGGCCAGGCCGAACAGGTCGTCGAGGCCGCCGCCGTCGATCCCGACCGTGCAGACCTCCGAGCGCTCGATCAGCTCAGGAAGGGTCAAGGTCTTGTCGGTCGCGGCCAACCAGAAATCAGCGCCGCGCCAGCGGTCGTTCGCGAGACGAAGGCCGATCTCGACGTTGAGGTGTTTCGACAGAAACACCTGCAGCTCGCCGCCCTGGGCATTCGCGACCTTGCGGTGCTCGTCGACCAGCCATTCGTGGTCGACCGACCGGTTCAGGTTCGGGTTCGGAATGTAGTAGTTTTCCGGGCGGAGATAGGCCCCCGACTTGATCATCGCCTCAGGGAATTCGTAGAGGACGCCAAGGCTCTTCGGATCGTCGATCAGGCCGTCGCGGACATCTCGGAAGTATTGCAGCTTGGTCTTGAAGACGCCCGCTGGCTCCGCATCGGACTGCGTCGACAGATAGATCACGAAGCCCTCAGGCCTCGACACCAGCCCGCCGGTCGCCTCGCGCAGCATGGCGTCGGCATTCGGCCGTTTGCCGAAGATCCACAGCTCGTCGACCAGGACGAACGCGGCTTTCTTGCCCGAGACAACGTCGGCGTCGGCCGCCACCACCTTGAGAACCGCCTTCGTCAGGCGGTGCGTGATCGTGCGCGTGTGCTCTTGGATGTGGAGCAGGTCGCGCAGCTCCTCGTCCTCGATGATCATGTCGCGCGCCGGGAAGAACGCGTTGTTCGCGACCTCCAGCGTCGGCGCTAGGATCAGCAGTTCGGCCGAATGCCTCCAATTGCGGATCAGCGCCGTTACCATGATCCCGGCCGCGATCGTCGATTTCGAGTTCTTCTTGCTGATCAGCAGCAGGAACTCGCGGATCATCCGCCGGGCTTTCTCGGCGTCATAGGCGCCGAAGATCGCCGCGACGAACTCGAACACCCATGGGTCGCAGGCCTCGCCGAACGTCGGCTTGCCCGGCGCATCGACGATGCGCAGCGACTTGAAGACGGCGAGGGCGGCCTCGGCCTCATCGGCGAACAGCGGCGAGGGGATCAAGGATCGCTTGGCGACGATCCGGGCTTGCCAGTCGAGGCAGGCCGTCGAGTACGGCGTCATTTGTTGTCGACGACCAGCTTAGGCGCCGGCGGCACGGCGTACCGTCCGCCGGCCTCCGCCACCCGCTCGGCCGCCTCTTGGCGTTCGGCCTTCTTGCCGACCGGCGCGGGCCGAGTCGTCGCGTTCGGCGAGGCCGGTCGCAGGGCGCGAGCGCGGGCGCGAACATCGGCGAGCGAGGCGTCGCCCTTCTCGAACCGCTCCTTGATGTAGCGGGCGGCCGAGACGTTCCCGCCCATGGCCTTGCGGTACATGACCTCGTCGACCATCGCGCGCGCCAGGGCCGGCCCCTCGGTCAACTCTCGGAAATAATACTTGCGCAGCGTCTTGTCGCAGAGGCCGACCCGCAGGGCGATCTCTTCCTCGGTCGCGCCGGTAGCGCGAAGAACCGCAACCTTTTCAGCGATTTGCGGTAGGCGCTTGTGGCGCTTGCGCCCTCTCGGATCGCGCGGGGCCGTCCATGGGTCCCCGAAGAGATCCGTCTCGGCCCCGCCAGCAGCGGATTCCTCGGTCATCAGAAAATAAAATCTCCGAATGACGGGAACGCCGGTATGGCGGACGGGGCCCTCGGGCCTTTAGACCCCCCCCTCTAAGCTGGGGTCAGGCCGGCCCGACGCGCGCGCGGCGCTCTTGGGCCTGCTTGGTCTTGTCGTGGCAGGGCTTGCAGAGGGTCTGCAGGTTGCGCTCATCCCAGAACAGGCGCGGGTCACCGTTGTGGCGCTCGACGTGGTCGCAGACGAGCAAGGCCGTGTCGGTCTCGATGCGCCGGCAATCCGGCATCTGGCAGGTGAACAGGTCGCGGACGAACGTCGCGATGCGCAGCAGCTTCCAACGCTTGAGATTGTACCAAGCGCGCCACGGCTCGGCCTCGGCGCTATGCCCGTCAGGGTCTCTGGGCCGGGCCAAGCGCTGCGGCATGGCCGACAGTCGGCCGGGCATGGCGGACAGCTTGCCCATAAACCACCACCTCTCGCTCACATAGCCAGCGCGGCGGCCCTATATGAACGAAGCCCGCCTAGGCCATGAGCCGAGGCGGGCTTGTCAGATCTCAAGGCGCAGAAACAGGATACTCCCAATCTTGGAAGCCGGATCAGCCCGCCCCGCTGGGGCATGTTTTTCTCGGGCGCGTTGCCTCTGAGCTGGTCGTCCTACCCAACTTATAGGCACCGACTCGACAATCGCGCAAGAGCGCCCTCACGCCGCGTCCAGACAGCTGTACGACACCGACGCCGGGGCACCCGCCATGTCCTCGATACGCACCTTGGCCTGACGCTTGCTCGGCGACAGGCTGAGCACTTCGGCGAGGTAGGCGTACCACTTGCCGCCGGTCACCACGACGCGGTCACCGACCTTCGGTCGATAAGCCTCCGGTTTGGACCTGGTCTCGTCAAACTCGCCTTCCATGAACTGGCGCATCATCAGATCGCCGATCGCTTCATCCGGAAAGCGCATGACCAGCAGCTGGCCATCCATCGCCCTGACACGAACGAACTGGTGGAACCCTTCGACACCATGGATGCGGTGGAAGTCGTCGGGCGTGCAGCGGACGAACAGATAGCCAGGGAAGAGGGGCCGATGGACCTTGCTCTTGTTCGAACGCAGACGCCGCCAGAACGTCGCGCGCGGCACCCACACCTCCAACGACATGGCCTGTAGCCTGGTCTCAACCTCATCCTCCTGCCGTGTGGCTGTCCGGATGCCATACCAGTTGCCGGGCCTCGCCATCGCGTCGGCCTCGCAGATCGGGATTTCGAGATCCTTCGTCGCCATCTTCATCGTACCCATCAACCGCACTCCCCGACCTTGACATTGAACTTCGTCAGCACTTCCGCGACCTCGCGCAGCCTCGGGATTCGGTCCTTGAGGCGCGGGTCGATCACCCCCTTGCCTTCGTCGAAGCCGCAGGGATCGAGCCAGCTGGCGACCCATGCCTCACCCTTGAGCTTGATGGCGGCGGTCCGAATGGCGTCGTTGGCGAACCGGGTTCGCGTCTTCGCCGCTGTCCACCCCTTGCGGGCGTGGGTTTTCCACCGGCCCTCGGTCAGGAACAGATGCGGGGATTTCGGCATGGCGCCGGAGCTGCCATGCGCCGACGGCTTGGCGGCATAGGCCAGACCACCCGACAGCACATCGTTGAGATCGGCGCCGCCGGCCGCTTCGGCTGCCACGGCGTCAGCGACCAGCCGTTCGCTGGAGTGCGCCCGGCCCGCCTCCGGCCACGCCTCCCAGATCTGTTTCGCAATCGCGCTCGCCCGCTCGTTAGGAGCGTTAGCGACTAACTGGTTAAGTGACTGGTTCAAGAATGCCCCTCCGTATTGTGGAGGGGCCCCCTCCGTATTGGAGCGGGACCCCCCACCGTAATGGAGTGGGGGGTGCGACACGTTCGGGGCGGCTCTGCGCCGCCCTTTTCCCGGCTTGTGACCGCCCGGCGTGTTCAGGTCATCGACCAGGTCGGGACGTTCGCAATAGGTCAGGATGATGCGGTTGGACGACCGGCCGCCGTCGCGCCGCGTCCTATCCTCGCGGCGGATGAAACCGGCTTCCTCGGCCTCTTTCAGCGCCTTGCGGGCCTGGCTGACCGAGCAGCGCATCTTTTCGGCGATGGTCTCGACGCCAGGGAAACACGAGCCGTCCGGCCCCGCCCACTGGCCCAAGACGTACAGCAGCAGGGTGACGTAGGCGTTGGGCGTGTCGAGGGTGTCGACAGCGGTCAGGGCCTGGAAACTCATGCCGCGCGCCTCGCATTGCCCTGCTCGGCGTCAAGCCGCGCATGGATGTCGGCGACAAACCGGGCTTCGCGCTCGATCAGGATCGCACCGAAGCCCTCGCGCATCGCGGCGGCGCCCGTCGTCCCGGAACCCGCGAATGGGTCCAGCACCACGCCTCCGGCCGGCGTGACGAGTCGACACAGCCACCGCATCAACGCGACCGGCTTGACCGTCGGGTGGCTTTGCGTCCCGGCCTTCTTGCTCGGGTCAGCCGGATCGACGCAGTCGCAACGAACCTTGGCGAAGGCTCGGGCACCGCACACCGTGCAGCTGACCACGCGTTCGCTGGGCTTGGCCTTGGCGCAGTAGAAGAACCTCGCCGCCGAGCCGCTATCGCCGCGCGCGACGTGCGCGACGGCCGGTTCCATGTCGCCAAAGGCGGTCTTCGTCGGCCTAGGCGAAGCCATGGCCTTGAGGTCGCCGCGTTGGCCACCGGCCACCGGAAAGGCCTCGACCACCTCAAACGATCCGTCGTGAACGACGTTGGCAGGCCAACGACCGGTGCAGGAAAGCACCTGCGCGACCGCCGCGCCGCCTACCGACATACCCCAGCCATCGGGCGCATCACGACGTCCTCGCGTCATGGTACGAACCTGGCCGGCGTCGGCCATGGCATCAATCGGTACGCGACATCCGTCGATGTTCAGCACCCCGACACCGTGCGCGACGATGTTGGCCGCCACGCCGCCACAGAGCGGCTTTCGCGCCAGAACCCACGGTTCACAAGCCGGCTTGAGGGCCGTTCCGTGCTTGACGCCGCCGATGTCATGGTTGTGCGACTTCGGAAAACCCGAGCCGTACAGCCAGCTGATCATGTCGCGGATCTCGAACCCCGCATCCTCGATCGCGCAGGCCAGCCGATGATAGGTCCGCGTCCCGGCCGCCACGACGATGAACGCGCCCGGCTTCATCACGCGATAGATCTCGCGCCAGAACGCGACATCGTGCGCGGTCTCGCCGGTATCCCACGCTTGTCCCATGAAGCCCGCCGACGCGCGCTGATAGACGCCGCTGGCCCCCTGGCTTGTCGCGGGTGCCGCGCCGTCGGCGCCAAACCGCTGGACGATCGACACCAAGCTGTAAGGGGCGTCCGAAACCAGGGAGTCGATGCTGTTGGCTGGTAAGGTGCGCACCGCGTCGCGGCTGTCGGCGTGCAGGACGGTGACGCGGTTCATGCCACCCCCTCGTGCGGCTGTGGAAGGTCGCGAACCTGGCGTTTCAAGCCATCGCGTTCGACCTTCAGCGCCTTGAATTGTTCGAAGTCCTCCACCGCGCGCAGAGCGGCCCTCATGGCCTGCATCTGGCTCTCGATTTCGTCGATGCGGGCGTACAGGTCGAACCGATGCGCGGCGGCGTCATCGACCGCGTCGGCCGGCAACGCCAAAAGCGCCTCTATTCCATCACCGGCACGCCGCATCGCCACAGCTGCCGCCAAGGCCTCGGCAGTCGCGCCCTCCAGGTCCCCCGCCGCGCTCTGGCCGCGCCGAGGCCGCAGCGCCTCAAACATCGACAACAGGTCGTCACGATAGGCCTGGGCGAGATCGCGGTCGGGAATAGCCGCCGCCAAGGCGCGCAAGCGCGACCTGAGGCCGGCGCGGCGCTCCGGCGTGTCCAGCGGCTCGGCGCGCCGTTCACGGTCGAACAGCACGCGCACGAATGGAGCCGTGGCGCGCAGCTGCGCATTCAGCTGGTCCGCGCCGTGCTGGCGCAGGATGTCGTCAGGGTCTTGGCCGTCGGCCAGCATCGCGAACCGGAACGACCGCCCAGGCCGCAACAGTGGCAGGGCGTTGTCGATAGCCCGCCCAGCAGCCGCCTGCCCTGCCCTGTCGCCGTCGAAGCATAGGGTCGGCTCGGCGTGCAGCCGCCACAGCGTGGTCATCTGGGCGTCGGTCAGCGCCGTGCCCATTGCCGCGACGGCGGCCACCCCGACGCGCTGACAGGCGATCACGTCGAGATAGCCCTCGACAACGATCAGGCCGACATCGGAGCCCGCCAACAAGGCCCGCGCATCGGTCCAACCGTAGAGCACCCGCCCCTTGGAGAACGTCGCCGTCTCTGGCCCGTTGAGGTACTTGGCGCGCTGGCGCGGGTCCATCGCCCGTCCGCCGAAAGAGATCACTCGGCCTCGCGCGTCGGTGATCGGAAACATGATGCGGTCGCGGAAACGGTCATAGGCCGCGCCGCCATCATCAGGCGCGATCAGCAGCCCCGCCGCGACCAGGTCGGCCGGCATGGCGCCCTTAGCGACCAGGTAGTCTTTCAGCGCCGTGCGATCCGATGGCGCGAAGCCGACTCGAAACTGACTCCAAATCGAGTCAGGCACGCCACGCCCGGCCAGATAGGCCCGCGCCGCCACGCCATCGACACCGCGCAGCCGCGCCTCGAACCATGTCGCCGCCATCTCCAGCCAGTCGACCAGTTGGGCGCGCCGCGCGTCCTGTCGCGCCGCCTGCCGATCAACCGCCGGCAGGCTCAGGCCCGCTTCGCCCGCCAGCCGCTCGACGGCCTCGACGAAGGTCAGGCGCTCGGTCTCCTGCAGGAAGGCGATGACGTCGCCGTGCTTGCCGCTGGCGAAACAGTGGAAGAACCCCTTGTCGTCATTGACGAAGAACGACGGCGTCTTTTCCTTCGTGAAGGGCGACAGCCCGGCATATTCCCGGCCCTGGCGCCGCAGTTTCACCGTCCGGCCGATCACGTCCGACGGCCGAACGCGGCCCTTCAATTCCTCAAGAAAGCGATCATCGAACCTCACGCCCGCACCTCACGCGGCGGCAGGCCACCATTCCACGACATGCCCGGCGGCCTCGCGGTAACGCCCATGGCCCGTTCCCACGTCGAGGTTCCGCACGCGTGGCCGGCCGGGAGGATCGTCACGCGGCCCGCCGCCACGGCCGCCGCCACTAGCTCGGCATCGGTCGCCGCCGGGCCAACGAGCACGACTGCCTTGCGCCGGCAGCGTCGAGGCCGCTTTGCCATCGCCTTGCGAACGGCTCGCCGCTCGGCGCCGTAGCCGAGGAGGTTGGCCTTTTGAACCACGGCCTTGCGCGAACAGCCGATCACCGCCGCCACGGCCTCGGCCGCGCCGACCTCGACCAGGTAAAGGCGTTTCAGCTGGTCGAGGCGGTCGTCAGTCCACACAAACGGGCTAGTGCGAGCCTCGCTCACGATGCGCACCGCGCGTCGATCCGTCCACGAAGGGCGGTGATTTGACGACGCATGGCTTCGGCCTCGGCGGCGACATCCATCGCCCGCGTTTCCAGGTCGCTCGCCTTGGCGGACAAGGCCGTCAGCTGCGCCAGATCGGCGCTATCGGCCTCGCAGACGTCAGGCCCGAACGCTCGCTCCCGCTCTTCGGCGACCCAGGCGCGCGGCACCTTCAGGCGTTCAGCGAGAGCCTTGTCGCTGCCGTCCTTCGCGTAGCAGCCCTTGTCCGGCAAATAGCTGTCGTCCAGGCCGTCGATAATGCGCCGCCGGTCCTCGCGGGACGGCTGGCGGGGTGGATCGGCGAGGACGAGGGCAGGCTTGGTCATCGGGGCCTCTTGCGGCTTCTCTGGTGGCGGTTCGGGTTTGGAGGCGGCGCGCGGAACGTCCGCGATCCGGCAATAGGCCGCGCGCTTCTGGGCTGGCGTCAGGGGCGCGGAGGACCGCGCGACGCTGCCCCGCTCGCAGCGCGGGCAACGGTCGGAATTGGGCTTGGGGCCGATGCGCCAGCCCTTCTGGCGAAACTTCTCGGCCATGACGCTGACCGGCTTCGGGTTCGTCCCGCCGGCATCATGGATGGCGTGGGCGTGGCCACACTTGCCGCACGTCGCGGTCTGGACGCGTTCATAGCGACAGCTTGTCCTGTCCCAGACGCTGGTGATCTTGAAATGGTCGGTGCCCCCGCGCATGGCTCAGTCGCCCGCGCCCAGGCGCTTACGCCAGACGTTCGTCACCTCGGCCAGCTGGTCGCTGATCAGACCCTCAAGGGCGTCGATGCTGCCCAGCACGCCGATGGCGATCGAGGCGCGCCGCGCCGGTAGGGCCACATCCATCAGCGCCCGCGCCTGCAACCGAAAGGCCTGGGCCATGGCTTCGGACGACGCCCCGTCGACCGGGAACGGTGCGCGGGGCAGCTCGGCGATGTCGTGGCGAAGATCGAGGCTGACCGGCAGCGCCGCACCGCCGGACTCCAGCACCGCCAGAACCACGGGCCGCAGCGCGGTCAGCACGTCTGGCCAGAGGCTGGCCCGCGCGCCGACAGGCGGACGGCGCTCGAACCGTCGGCCGTGGTCGCGGCTGGTGAAGCGGGGCGCGGTCATCGAGCCGCCTTCCCGTTGCCGATATCTCGATCCGGCCGGGGTTGCGGCAGACGCGCCTTCAGGGCTTCCGCGTGCTCGATGCGGTCAGGGCGCGGATCCCCCATCAACTCGCCGGTCAGGATGCGGCGCGGCTTGCGTCGGTCCTGATCGTTCCGGCGAAACGTGATGTCGTGAACCAGAGTCCGTCCGGGAAGGCTCATCGCAGCGACTCCCCGCGCTCGATCACGGCGACGGCCAAGGCCCGCACGGTCATCAGCGCGCGCAAGGCGTCGTCGATCTCCGGCAGCGCCTTGGTGGCGTCGACACGGTCGAACACACCGTCGGCCGCGCGGGTGATGATCTCGGCGATGGCCTGACCGCTTTCGGCGGCGTACGTGGCCAGGGCGGCATGGATTGCCGCCGGCGCCGTCTCGGGAACGGGCGGCAGGAACACACCGCCCGCCAGCAAGGCGAGGTCTTCGGCCAGCGCCGTCGCGCCGGCCCGGCTCAGCGACCGGATCTCGGCATAGCTCAGCGATGCGGCCTTGCTGCGCTCGCGGTCCGGATCAGCCGCCGAATAGAGCCAGTCGGTGCCACGGTCGATGATGTCGGCGGCCTTCTTCAAGCCACCCAGCTGGTCGACGGCCCGGCTCAAGGCTTCGTGCAGCGATCCGGGCGGGCGCGGCTTGGTCGGTCGAAAGCCGCTCATCGCCGCGCCCCCCCAAAACCGGACCGCGCCTTTGGGGTGACGCCTGCGGCATGCTGCCGCAGGGTGTCCGCATGAACAGCCGGGATCTTGCCGCCGAGCGCAGCCGCCGACGCGAACACGGTTCGCGCCCGACGCACGTTTTCGGGTTCTCGCGGAACCCCATCTGGCCCGGCTGGGGGCAGATGGACGCGACAATGGGCCGCCCGCAACCTGGGGAAGCTGGGCCGTATAATTTCAACACCGGGACTGTAAGAGGGCGTGATGCCCGACCATTCCTCAACCGACGACGGCCCGTCACCCGAGTTCGTGGCGCTCAGCATGATCGTGGCGGCGTTCCTGGCCGACGAGCCTCGCGCGCGCCGGGACGCCTTCGCGATGAACCTGCTCAGGCAGATCAACGACGCCCGCGAGGCCTTGCCGCAGGACGGCGCGGAATGCGCCACCAAGCGCGCCTTGCCCTTCGTGCAGTCGATCTTCGACGCCCTGGCCCGGTCGAAGGCCCCTTGACGCCGCGTCCCCTCTACTCGCCCATAGCGGGCAGTGGGGGACATCAACGTGTCAAACGTTCTTTTCAGCGTCAGAGACTTGTGGCCGGCCAAGCCAAAGCCGGTCGCGCCATCACGACCGCCGGCCGCAAACGATTCGGACCATTCGTCACGGGAAATCGCCCAAAGATTAACGGCCGTGCGACCGTCTTTGTCGCACCCACCGGCGCACATGCAGGCCTCATTGGGGGCGCGCAGAATGGCCGAAGACGTGTTTGTGGAGCAGGGTTCGGAACAACCGGACATGGAGAGGCCGGACCTGCTGGTCGCGTATCTTGTCTTGGTCGACCGCGCCTGCACGGCCGCGCTGAACAACGGCCCGCGCGCTTGCTCAGCCTTCGTCGGCAGCGTGACCGATGAGCTGCACAGCAGTGACGACGTCGCCAACCAGCTGCGATTTGCCGTTCCCGAGGTCGCCCAAGCTGAGCGCGATGCGCAAGCGCTCCTCCGGTCACGGTGCGCCGCATGTCGGATGGCCTGCGAACGGGCGGGGAAATAGCCCATCATGCCGCCACCAGTTCCCGCGTCGCGCGCCGCACGCGCGCCACATCGGAATTGAGATCGTCGGCGGGAATCCGACCGCCCGACAGCCGTTCGATCATCAAGGCCACGTCGATCGAGCAGGGGAGTTCGCCCCGCTCCAGCTGGCTGACGTGGCCCTTGCTCGACAGGCCAATCAATTGGCCAAAGGCCTGCTGTGTGAGCTTCAGCTCAAGACGGAGGGCGGCGATGTCCATGCCGCATAGTTCGAGAATGTCGAACTTTTTGTCAAGCCAAGAAGCCCGACTTTACCCAGACGACGCGTATCGCCATCCCCGGCACACTCTGAACATGTCGAACACCAGCTTGAAACCTCGGGAATTTTCACACGGTTGGCGGCTGCGCGAATGGATGGCGTTTCGCGGCAAGCGCCAGGCCGATATGCAGCGCGACCTCGGCTGGTCAAAGGGCAAGGCGAACGAGGTCTACAACGGCCAGCCGTACAGCCAGGCGCTGGTGGATGTGCTCGCCCCCTGGCTTGAGATCGAACCCTACGAACTTCTCATGCCGCCGACGACGGCAATGAGCATTCGCAACCTCAAGCGCACCGCAGCCGCCATCGTCGCCGAGAGCACGCCTGGGTTTGCCGAACCGCCCGAGCCTACCGACCCACCCAAGAAGTAGGCGCCATATCCGCGCAGCGTCGGCCGTCGCGAATCGGCGTTGGCAGACGCCCGACCTTCTCGAACTAGTCAGTTCGATATTGTCGAACTTACCGATTGACAGATAGTTCGATATTGTCGAACTTGCCGCCCGTCACCAAGACGGAGCCGGCCGATGCGCCAAAACCCCCACCCCTCGCGAACCCGGTTCGCCATTTGCCCTGACGGCCTCTGCGCCTGGGCCGGCTTCCTGGTCGTGGTCTTGGCCCTGGGGGCCGGGCTGTGACCGCCGCCCGTCAAATTCCGCTCTTCGCCCCCTCGGGAGACCGCAACCCGACGCGGGCGCCTCTGCTCCCGCCACACGCCACGCCCGAGGAAATGGCGCGCAAGCGCGAGGTGGTCATCCACCTGACCCGCGAGGCACGCCAGCAAGGCTGGGTGACGCGCCCGAACTCGACGCCATTTGACGCGATGGCGGCATTCCTTCCGCGCTTCGGGCGCGACGCCGGGTCGGTGCAGGCCGTTCAAGGCGCGAGCCCTCAGGACATCGAAATCCGCCTCACCCAGCAGGCCGCCGGCGAGGGACCGCTGCACATCCTGGCGATCGTCACCGAGGGCCTGACCTTCGACGAGGTCCGCAAGGCCCTGGCCGCTCTCAAGCGCGAGGGCTGCTGAAATGGACAACGCCAAGCTGCCCGGCGCGTGGATGTTCGTCGTCGGTGCCCTCGTCTGGGTGTTCGCCCTGATCGGCGTCGGCGCGGTCGTCGGCGGCCTCGCCCACCTCCTCGCCCAGCTGCCCGCCAAGGTGCTGCCGTGAGCCGCCGCCACCGGCGCGGCCGGTTCTTCACCGACGACGCGCGCGAGGCCGCCGCCTCCGCCATCGCCCTGCTGCTCGGCTTCGCCGTCGCGGCCCTCGTCTACTTCAACTGAAAGGACCACCCATGGAAATATTCACCATCCTGCTCGGCCAGATCCGCAAGGGTCGCGTCGTCGAGGAGCTGACCGAGCGGCTTTCCGAAGTCACGGCCGCCGTCAAGGAAACCGGCAAGGCCGGCACCCTGACCCTCAAGCTGAAAATCTCGCCCCGCAAGGGCGACAGCTACCAGGTCACGATGGCCGCCAGCGTCGAGAGCAAGATCCCACGCGACGACCTGCCGGAAGGCGTCTTCTTCATCACCGAGGACGGCGGCCTGGTCCGCAACGACCCCAATCAAAAGGAACTGGCGCTCGCGCCCGTCGCCGACACCTCGGTGCCGTACGTGCCGCCCGTTCGCGGCGCCGGCTAGCGCACGCGCGCCCCGCCTTCCCCACCTTCACCCGCAGAGAGAACGAGACTGACCATGGAACAACCGAACACCGACACCGAGGCCGGAATGATCGCCACGCTGGCGCTCGCCGCCGCCGACGCCAAGGAAGCGACCATCATCGAGACCAAGGATGGCCACCGCTTTTTGGTCGTGCCGCAGGGCATGAAGGCGACGGAAATCACCCTGGCCAACGCCGTGGCGCCGCTGCTGCCCGACCACATCGGCCAAACCATCACCCTGCAGACGCTCGACTCCCTGACCGAGTACGTGCAGCGCTTCAAGACCGAGGAAACGGTGCTGGTCGCCAACATCACGACCAACACCATCCGCGCCGTGATCGACTACCACGCCCCGACCGCGCCGGGTCACGCCGCGCACGCGGCGGTGCTGACGCTGCCCTACTCGGTCGAGTGGAAGATCTGGACCGCCATCGACAACAAGCTGTTCCCGCAGCTGGAGTTCGCGCGGTTCCTCGAAGAAAACGCCGCCGACATCAAGGCTCCGGCTGGAGCCGATCTGCTGGAGGCCTGCCGCGACATCCAGGCCAACCGCAAGGTCAACTTCACCAAGGCTGTGCGCACCGCGTCGGACAACGAGAACTTCGAATACACCGACGAAACGACCGCCAGTTCGCGCAAGGGCGGGCTTGAGCTGCCGTCCAAGTTCGTGCTCGGCCTGCCGGTCTATTTCGGCGACAGCGACACCGAACTCGGCGCCTTCCTGCGCTGGAAGCTGGAGGACGGCCAGCTGCTGCTGGGCATCGCCCTGCACCGCGCCGAGCAGGTGCGACAAGCCGTGTTCAAGCAGCACGTTCTGACGGCCGCCGATCGCACCGAACGCCTCGCCGTCTTCGGTACGCTCGGCTCGTAACCCTCACCTCTAGGCCCTCGTGGCCGCGCCCGGCAGGCATGGGCCGCCGGGCGCCAACCACCCCCAAAATCAGGATACCGAGTCGATGAACGCCCTGACTCCGCTTGCTGTCACCGCCGAGCCGCTGCTGCGCGTCATCGCGTCGGGCGACTTCACCGGCCCCGCCGACCTCGCCGAAAAGGCGGGCCGCTCGGCGAAGAACATCAGCCGCGATCTGGCCACCTACACCAAGGGCGGCCTGATCCTACGCGACGGCGCGCAGATCACCCTGGCCCCGGCCGGTGTCGCCGCCCTCGCCGCTATCGACGCTGCGCAGCGCCCGGCCGATGCGAACCCGGTTCGCGACGCCGAGGGCATCATGCTATTGCGGCACGATCAGATCCACATCGGCTCGCTGAACCCGCGCAAGCGCTTCGACCCGGTGAAGATGGAAGAACTGGTTGAGGATATCGCGGCGCGCGGCCTCAAGACCAACCTTCACGCGCGCGCCCTGGTCGGCGACGCCATCAGCCACCAGCTGATCGCGGGCGAGCGCCGCTGGCGCGCCATCGGTCTGGCGATCGAACGCGGCCTGTTGCCGGCCGACTTCCCGATCCGCGTCCTGGTAGAGGAAATGGACGACAAGGGCCACCGCCTCGCCGCCCTACTCGAGAACATCCAGCGCGACGACCTGACCCCGCTGGAAGAGGCCGAGGCCTTCGACCACTTGGTCAAGAGCGAGGGCCTGACCACGGCCGAGGTCGCCGACTTGGCGAAGAAGAAGAGCCGCGAATATGTGCAGCAGCGCATCCGTCTGCTGAAACTGACGTCCAGCGAACGCGCCCGTCTGGAAGACGGCACCTTGTCTCTCAGCGACGCCCGCAGGGCGCTGGCCAACCGGTCCGAGCCTGTCGACCTGACGCCCGCCGAGGCCTTGGTCTTGGCCGAGGTGATCAGCGCCACCGTCGAGGACGGCGAATGGGCGGCGTCCTGGCGAGAAGCGTTGTGCGCGGGCGACGTCGAAGAGGACGCCGTTCTTTCCGACCTCGTGACGCGCGAGCTGCTGATCGTGCTGCCGCCCGAGGACGAACAGCCCCACTTCCGCGTCAAGGTCGCCAGCGATCAAGCCTGGAAGCAGATCAACGCCACCATGGCCGAGATCCTGAACCCGGCCACGCGCCCCGGCGCCCTGCTGGCCTATCGCGCCGCCGTCGTCGGGTCCGACGCGGCCGAGCAGGCCGACACTGACGGCAAGCGCCTGCCGCCGTGGCTGAACGAACCCTTCCCGCTCTCGCCCGCCCAGCAGGCAATCGCCGACGCCATAGCCGCCCAGCAGGCGACCGCGACCGCTGCGTTCGCGGCTGGCGAAAAGCTGCGCAAGCGCAATGAGGCCGAGGCCGCCAAGCGCCGCGACGAGGAGATCGCCCAGGGCGTGGCGTTCCTGGCCGACGTCCGCGCCTTTGAGTTCGGCGCCCAGGCGGCGCTGTCGCCTAAGTTCGTTCAGGACAACTTCAGCCGGCTGCTGGCTAAGCACGGCTTCGCCGCGCCGTTCCATGTCGGCCATGACGGTGACTTCCGGTCCCTCGTGCTGATCGACGCCACCGGCAAGACCCTGTCGGCCGTCGGCGCCGCCGGATTCGAAGCCCTGCGTCGTGTGCAAACCATCGCCCTCAACTTCGCCCTCGGCGCGGCGCTCTACAGCGGCGCCGACCTGGTCGAGGAGCCGACCGAGGAGGATGACGGCGACGAATCCGAGGAAGTCGAACGGACGTGCGAGCAGTGCTCCGAAGTGTTCGACACCGCCACCGAGGAGCTGCTCTGCCCCCGCTGCGCGTCGGAACAGCAGGTCGGTGAGGAAGACGAAGAGGACGAAATGCTCGCCTCCACCGACGAGGAGGTTTGAGTTATGGCCGTCTCCGAAACCGCCGTCGCCGCCATCTTGGACGGCTCCTATCGCACCGAGGCCGCCGCGCCGGCTCCCCGGTACGACGCCATCATGACCGACATCGAAACCTTGGCCCTGCATCCAGGGCAGGCCTTCCTGCTCAGCCAGGGCGTCGTGCCGTTCAGCCTGACGCTGGCCGGACCGATCATGGGTCCGCCGCTGCTGCTGGTCTTCGATCCGTACGAGCAGCTGTTCTCCGAACGGATCATCGACCCCAAAACCCGCAAGTTCTGGCGCACCCAGCCACCGGCCGCCAGCGCTCACTTCCGCGACCCGGACTATGTCGGCCACGGCGGCGTCAAGCCTACGCGTTGCGCCGTCGGCGACATCGCCGGCCACATGTCGGCGCTGATCGAGAACCACTGCGTCAGACAGCCCGAGGTCTATTCGCAGGGGATCGTCTTCGACCTCGGCAACCTCACCTCGGCGATGGCCGACAGCGACCAGGTGGTGCCGTGGCAGTATTGGGCCGCAACTGACTGCCGCACGCTGCGGCGCAAGCTTCCCAAGCTCCGCGAAGGCCCCCAGCTGACCCCAGCCGACGGCGCCGCGCATGACCCGATCTTCGACAGCGTCAAACAGATCTGGGCGCTGTGGGAAGTGGCGACCCCCGCCATGCTCGGCTTGGAAAACCTGCCGACCACCACGCTGTCCGCGCCCGGCACGCCGCTGCTGGAGACAGTGGCATGACCAAATCCGATCGTTGGGGTTCGCCCTACGACCCCCGCAACAGCGGCGGCAAGGTTCAGCGCGAGAGCGAGCAACAGCGCCGCGAACGCGAACAACACCAACTGCGCGGCTGCGGCGATCCCGGCTGCGTCATGTGCAACCCAGAAACCGCAGCGCGAGGAGCCTCCCGCATGTCCAATGATAGACCCCGCAGCTCGGGCCGAGGCCTAGAGTTCGTCATCGGCGACAGCTTCTTTAACGACAGCATGTTTAGAGAAGCGATGCGCGATCGGGTGATCTCGTCCTTCCGCGACACCGCCGCCGATCCAACCCAGCCCGCGAAGCCCCGCGTTCCCGCCGCCTTCACGGCCGCGCGCGAAGAGGTCGAAGACTGGATCGTCACCGCGCCCGACCAGTCGTTTGACGACATTGTGGGCAACGACGCTGCGCTTGCCCTGCTGCGCGACGCGATCGAGGCCCCGGTCAAACACAAGGCGCTGTACGAGGCGTACGGCATGAAGATGCCGCGCGGCGCGCTGCTGTCGGGTCCGCCCGGCTGCGGCAAGACGATGTTCGCCCGTGCGGCAGCATCGGAGATGAAGCGGCTCTACAGCGGCGACGCAGAATTCATCTCGATTTCCGGTTCAGAGCTGCAGTCGATGTACGTCGGCGAGACCGAAGGTCGGATCAAGGCCATCTTCACCTATGCGCGTGAGTACAAGGCCCATAAGGGCCACCCGCTGCTGGTCTTCATGGACGAGGCCGAGGTGCTGCTGCCGGACCGCACCGGACGGGTCCGCCGCGTCGCGCCGTGGGAAGAGAGCCAGGTCGCGACCTTCCTTGCCGAAATGGACGGTATGCAGGAAAGCGGCGCGTTCGTGCTGCTGGCCACCAACCGGCCCGAGGTCATCGACCAGGCCGTGCTGCGCGACGGCCGATGCGACTTCAAGATCGAAGTCGCACGCCCTACGCCCGCCGCCGTCGAGATGATCCTGCGCAAGAACTTCGTGGGCGTTCCAACCGGCGCAGACGACATCGAGTCTCTCGTATTCGCTGCCCTGGAGTCTCTGTACGACCCGCACCGGGTGATCATCGAAGCTCACGCCATCACCATGCGCCTCAAGGGCGACGGGTTCGATGTCGACAGCCACGACAAGCACTTCTTGCTGGAGCACATCATTTCGGGGGCCATGGCGGCCAGCATCCCGAACCGGGCCAAGCGCCACGCCTTCGCGCGTGACAAGGCCTCGGGCGTGGTTACGGGCGTGACCTCCGCCGAGGTGGTCGCGGCCGTCAACGACCTATTCAACGAGAACAAGGGCCTCGACCACGCCTTCGCGCTCAACGCCTTCAAGCGCGAGTTCCTGGCGGAGATCCAAGACGCCCCCCCCCCCCGCAAATGCAGCCGAAGGGGAACGCGTAGCATGAGGCTCGATCGCAACATCAACCCCGACGGTCTGGGCAAATACGCCCTGATCAACCTGCGCACTGGCCAACCGGTCGACGACTGTGGCCCCAACGAGGAACACGAGTTCTTCGTGATCATGCTGAAGGACGTGAACGCGGGTGTCGCGCTTGAGGCTTACGCGGAAGCCGCCGAAGCGACTGACCCTGAATGGGCCGAAGAGGTCCGGCGGCTTGCGGATCGCTCCGGCATTCTGAGCCGCTTCTGCAAGGTGCCGGATTGATGGCCGCTCAGCTGCTTACCGTCGCCCTGTCGAACGGCAGACTGATGCTTGTGGGCAGCGACGGACAGCCCCGCGAGGCGTTCGCGCTGTCGATCCAGCAGCCCTGGGCGTGGCTGATCGTCAACGGCGTCAAGGATATCGAGAACCGTAGCTGGCGAACCGCCCGACGCGGACCGATCCTGATCCACACCGGCATGACGATCGACCGCGATGCCCACCAAGCCGTGGCGCGGGGCTATCACCCGGTGACGGGCAAGCGGACGCTGATCGGCAACCGCTATCCGGCCTCGAACTACGAGCCCGTCCCTATAGGCGGCATTGTCGGCGTCGCCGAGATTGTCGACTGCGTCGGCGAAAGCCCATCGCCGTGGTTCGTCGGCGACTATGGCCTCGTGCTGCGTAACGCCGCGCCCGTCCCGTTCATGCGCTGCAAGGGCGCGCTCGGGTTTTTCCGGCCCAACGTGGTGGAGGACGCAGCCCATGTCCAAGGCTGAGTACGTCCGCACCCAGGGCCAGAACCGCGACCACCACTGCCATTGGACCGGCTGCACCAAGCAGGTGCCGCCCGCCATGTGGGGCTGCAAGACGCACTGGTTCAAGCTGCCGGCCGAGCTGCGCCGCCGGATCTGGCGGACCTTTCAGCCCGGCCAGGAAATCAGCGGCCGGCCGTCGGCGGAATACGTCGCCGTGGCCCGCGAGGCGCAGCAATGGATTGCGGACCAGCAACCCGCTGATCTGTTTAAGGGCCAGGGGTCATGAAGATCCTTGTCGGCTGCGAAACCTCAGGGACCGTCCGCCGCGCCTTCGCCGCGCGCGGCCACGATGCGTGGTCGTGCGACCTGCTGCCGGCCGAGGACGGCTCCAATCGCCACCTCGTGGGCGACATCCGCGATTTCCTGAACGCCGGATGGGACATGCTCGCCGTCATGCATCCGCCCTGCACCCGGCTATGTCGGTCGGGCTCGCGCTGGCTGCATGTGCCGCCCCCCGGCCGCACGCTTGAGGAAATGTGGACCGAACTCGACGAGGGCGCGGCCGTCTTCTCGGCCTGCTGGAATGCGCCGATCGAGCGGCGCTGCATCGAGAACCCGATCATCCACAAATACGCGATTGAGCGGATCGCCAACTATCAACGCCAGGACCAGGTCATCCAGCCGTGGTGGTTCGGCGAGCCCGCGTTCAAGGGAACGGCCCTGTGGCTTAAGAACCTGCCCCCGCTGGTCGCCACCAACAGGCTATCGCCGCCGGCCTCCGGCACGCGCGAACACAAGACCTGGTCCATCGTTCATCGCGCCCAACCGGGACCCGACCGGTGGCGCGAGCGCAGCCGAACCTATGAGTCGATCGCCGAAGCCATGGCCACCCAATGGGGCGACCTCGACGGGTTGACGGTCGATCAGCGCGAACTCGGCCTGAGGGCCGCGTGATGCCAATCCGCCCTGAAAACCGCATCCGCTATCCGGCCGACTGGAAGGCGATCAGCGTCGAGGTCCGCGAGCGCGCGGGTTGGCGCTGTGAGGGCTCGCCCGGCGTGTATCCTGACTGTCGGGCAGCGAACGGCCAGCCGCACCCCGTCACCGGCTCCAAGGTGGTCCTGACGGTCGCCCACCTCAACCACCTGCCGGAAGACTGCGGCGAGCCGGGCGACCGCCCGAACCTCATAGCCATGTGCCAGCGCTGCCACCTGACCTATGACGCCCCGCACCACGCCGCCAACGCTCGCGAAACCCGGCGCCTCAAGCTTGTCGGCGACAGCGGGGACCTCTTCGCCGTCGCTACCAGCGACAGCGTCAAGCCCGACTATCGCCCAGGCGACGAGATCATCGTCTTCACCCGGCACGCGAACGAGGTTCGCCATGTCTGAACGAGTCACCAAGGCCGCCATGACCCAGGCCATCGCCGCCATGTCCGCCGCCGGCCGACCGGTGCTGGCCCTGCGGCTCTGTGCGAACGGCGACATGCTGCTGTTGACCGAAACCCCGGCCGGTGCGCTTCCTGTCGCCGACAACGATGGCGGAAACGACTGGACCACGCTTGCCGGCGCCCCGGAAATATCTCGTGCCTAAGGGGCTCAAACCCGTCCGGCGGACCCTCGCGACCGGCGAGACGCGCCTGTACTGGTATCACCGCGCCACCGGCCTGCGGCTTAAGCACGATCCGGAGACCGCAGACGGCCTTTTGGAGATCAAGGGGCTCGACGATAAAGCTAAGGGCGTTTCGGCCGTCCTGGCCGCCCAGCAGGGAACGCTGGCGGCCCTTTGGCTCGAATATCGCGACAGCCCCGAATGGCGGCGCCTCAAGCCGCGCACCCGCAGCGACTATCAGGCCGTGCGCGACTGGCTTGGTCAGGCCGCCGAAAGGGCCATGGTCAAGGCGATCACCTCCGCTCAGGTCATCAAACTCCGCGACAAGGCGGAGAAGGAACGCGGGCGGCGCTTCGGCAACTACGTGCTGCAGGTTGTCCGGCTGGTCCTGGCCTGGGGCAAGCTGCGGGGCTGGCTCGGAACCCAGGCCAACCCGGCCGAGGGAATCAAACAGATCAAGAAGCCAAGCGCCGAGCGCGACCAGAACCGCGCCTGGTCCTTCGCCGAGGTCGAGGCCTTCGTCACCGACTGCCCGTTCGCACTCCTGGTGATGCTCTCGCTCGGCCTGTTCGCGGGCATGCGGCAGGGCGACGCCCTGATCGTCACCCGCAAGGGCTACAACGGCGCGACGCTCCGCTGGCTTGCCGGAAAGAACGGCGAGGTTTGCACCGCCCCCGTGTCGGGCGCCTTCAAGGTCACGCTCGACAAGGCCATCGCCCAGGCCGGCGACGCGGTGCAGATCGCGCTCAACAGCCGTGGCGAGGCCTGGACGGCGTCGGGCTTCCGCGCGTCCTTCTTCAAGCGCGTGCGCGCCCTGACCAAGGCTGGCAAGCTCGACCCCGGTTGCACCTTCCACGGCCTGCGCCACACGATCGGCACCTTCGCCCGCGACGGCGGCGAATCCAGCTTCCGCATCGCCGCCGCCATCGGCGACCGCACCTCGGCGATGGCCGACATCTATGGCCGCGACGCCGACCGGATGACCGCCCAGCAAGCCGTTCTCGGCGACGTGCAAAAGCGCTTCGCCGCCATCGACTGGAAAGGGAAGGCCTGACCCGAAAGGGCTAGGCAGAAACGCCTCGTGAACAACGAATGGAAAACGCGATTGGAAAACGCTTCCGATCAGGCCGTTTCCAGCCGAGGCCGGAACCACCCGCAAACGCCTTATCTGTAAGGGAAAATTGAGGTGGTGCCTGGGGGCGGATTCGAACCACCGACACGCGGATTTTCAATCCGCTGCTCTACCAACTGAGCTACCCAGGCCCTGAGCCGAAAAGGCGGTCGAAAACCGCCTTCAGCGCCCGCCCGACGGCGGGGAGCCGCGTCTATAGAAGAGCGCGACAACGAAGTCTAGCACCCTTGGATCATTCTCTGGCGACGTCGGTGGAGGGCGGATTTTCCTCGTCCTCGTCGGTCCCGGGGACCACGTAGCGGTCGGAAAGCCAGCGCTGCAGATCGACATCGGCGCAGCGCTTGGAACAGAAGGGGCGGAAGGTCAAAACCACCGGCTTGCCGCAGATCGGGCACGGACTGCTCATGACGCGGACACCTCGATGCGGTCGACGGGCCAATCGGCGACCGGTGTGAGAACGAAGCGGCGGCCGATGCGATCCGCCAGCTTGGCGTCGAGTTCGGCGAAGGCCTCGGCCACGGCCGGCGCGCAGCGGCCCGCCAACCGGCCGCCGGGATCGGCGCGCCCTTCCCGCTCGAAGGCCCGGGCCAGCCGGCGGGCGGCGGCTTTCGGCGGCAAGGCGCCTTGCGCGTCGACCAGGCGATCCAGGGCCGGCCGGGCTCGGCGCGGCAGCGTCATCTCCAGCGTGCCGAAGCGGCTGACCAGGCCGATGGCGACGCCGGGATTGTCGACGGAGAAGGCGTTGCGCACCGCGGTCGACATCGCCTGGCCGTCATGGCCGCGGCCGACCAGGTCGAACACCACGATGCCGCCCAGGCCCTTGAGCCGCAGCACGCGGGCTGCGACGGCGAACGCCGCCATATTGGCCTGGCGCGCCGCGCGCTTGGCGTCGGCGCCCTCGCGGCCGCCCAGGTCGACGTCGACGGCCACCAGGGCCCGCGTCGGCTCTATACTAATGTCGCCGCCGCCCGGCAGGGCGAAGACGGTCTCCAGGGCCTCGGCCTCGGCCGCCTCGACCGCGGCCAGGGCCGCGAGGCCGGTGGTCGGCGAGCCCGACTTGACCAGGATCCGCAGCTGCTCCTCGACGGTGAGCGCCGCCTGCAGCACCCGCGGCTCGCCCTCGGCCTCGCCGATGAAGCGGGCCACCGCCAGCTTGTCGCGCCGCGACGGCGCGCGGATCTCGATCTCGACCAGCTGGCCCTCGACCAGCTTGGGCATGTCGGGCTTCAGCGGCAGCAGCACGTCGGCGCCGCCGGGCAGTTGCACGAAGGCCGAGGCGAAGGCGCGCTCGATCTTGCGCACCCGGGCCACGCCGCGCACGCCGTCGGCGTCGAGCGGGTCGTCGTCGTCCCAGGCGATGATCAGCCGTTCGGGCAGGCCGTCGAGGGTGACGACCCCGACCGTCTCGCCGACGCCGCGGTGCAGATAGGCGCGCCGCTCGCTCATGCTTGCCCGCCTTGGATCCAGCCGAGGCCGCGCAGCAGGTTGAGGGTCTCGTACAGCGGCAGGCCGACGACGGCGGTGTAGGAGCCGTGCAGATCGATGATGAAGCCGCCCGCCACGCCCTGGACGCCGTAGCCCCCCGCCTTGCCGCGCCATTCGCCGCCGGCCAGATAGGCGTCGCGCTCGGGCGTCGACAGCCGTTTCATCTGCACGCGGGTCTCGACCAGCCGCGAGGCCAGCCGGCCGTCGGGCGCGACCACGGCCACCGCGGTCAGCACCATGTGGTTGCGGCCCGACAGCAGGCCCAGGCAGTAGATCGCCTGATCCTCGGTCTCGGCCTTGGGCAGGATGCGGCGGCCGACGGCGACGACGGTGTCGGCCGCCAGCACGAAGGCGCCGGCGGCGCGGGGCGCCACCGCCCTGGCCTTCTGTTCGGCCAGGCGCAGGGCGTGACGCCGCGGCGTCTCGTCGGCCAGCGGCGCTTCGTCGATATCGGCGGGATCGACCCGATCGGGTGTGACGCCGACCTGGGCGAGCAGGTCGAGACGTCGGGGGCTGGCGCTGGCCAGAACCAGCGGCGTCCGCTGGACGACCATGTGCGGCCCGCCTACTTGAACCGGTAGGTGATGCGGCCCTTGGTCAGGTCGTAGGGCGTCATTTCCACGAGGACCTTGTCGCCGGCCAGTACGCGGATGCGGTTCTTGCGCATCTTGCCGGCGGTATGGGCGATGATCTCGTGCGCGTTCTCAAGCGTCACCCGGAAGGTGGCGTTGGGCAGCAGTTCGCTGACCGTGCCGGGAAACTCGAGTAGTTCTTCCTTAGCCATCAGGCCTCTCTAAACGGACGAATTATATAGCAATACGGCCCGCGCGACCCGTGAGTCGTGGCGCGAGCCGTGGCTGCGGAGCGGCTGTATAACGCATTCACCCCCCAAACGTCGATGGTGCGCCGAACCGGTCGCGAATCGCGGTCGCCAAAGCGTCGCGAACCTCGCGGTAAGCCTCCAGCCGCGCCTCGCGCGAGCCGTCGACCAGGGTCGGATCGTGGGTCGGCCAATATTCGATGTCGACCGACCGGCCGCGGGCCAGCTCCACCGCCCGGTGCTGGGCCTCCGGGGTCAGCGAGACGACGACGTCGAACGAATCGTCCTCCAGCTCGGCGAAGGTCTTGGGAGCGTGGGCCTCGACGTCGACGCCCAGCTCGTCCATGACCACGATCACGAACGGGTCGACCCCCTCCCCGGTCGGGTCTGGCTTCAGGCCGCAGGAATCGACGAAGGCCCGGTCGCCGTAGAAGCGCCGGAACAGGGCGGCCGCCATCGGCGAGCGCACCCGGTTGTAGTTGCAGGCGAACAGCACCGCGCCAGGCAGATCGTGCACGCGCCCTAGCCTCGCCAGTGCAGGGCGCAGATCAGGGTGAACAGCCGCCGGGCGGTGTCGAGGTCGGTCTTGACCTTGCCCTCCAGCCGCTCGCGCAGCAGCGACGACCCCTCGTTGTGCAAGCCCCGGCGACCCATATCCAGCGCCTCGATCTGCTGCGGCGTCGAGTTGCGGATGGCCGAGTAGTAGCTGTCGCAGATCATGAAATAGTCCTTGATCACCCCGCGGAACGGCGACAGCGACAGCAGGTGGCGGCGCTCGTAATCCGGGCCGGCGATGTCGAAGGCCAGGCGGTTCTCGACCAGGGACAGCCTCAGGTCATAGGGGCCGGCTTCGCCGCCGTCCGGCTCGAAATAGTTGCCGTCCAGCAGGTCGAAGATCGCCACCTGGCGCTCCTGCTCCTGGTCGCGCGACGCCGCCGCCAGCGACTCCTCGTCGATGGCGATGGACTTCAGGCATTGGCTGGCGCGCGGATCGGTCATGGACGTCTAGAGACTTCCTCCGTCAACGGTCGGAAGGCAACCGGATCGACGCCGACAGGGCGTGGGCCGGCAGGCCCTCGGCGGTGGCCAGGACCACGGTGTGCGGCCCCAGCTTGGCGAAGGCGGCCGCGTCGCATTTGACGATCGAGGTGCGCTTGAGGAAATCGTACAGCGACAGGCCCGACTGAAAGCGCGCCGCGCGACTGGTCGGCAGCACGTGATTGGAGCCGGCCACATAGTCGCCAATCGCCTCGGGGGTCAGCCGGCCCAGGAAGATCGCCCCGGCGTGACGCACCCGATCGGCCAGGCGCTCGGGCTGGTCGATCGCGAACTCGACGTGCTCGGGGGCGATCAGGTCGACCAGCCGCGGGCTGTCGTCGAGCGGGGCGATGATCACCGCGCCGTGGTCGCGCCACGAGGCGGCGGCGTCCTCGCCGGTGGCCAGGGTGGCGAGGCGCGCGGTCACCGCCGCCTCGACCCTGGCGGCGAAGGCGGCGTCGTCGGTGATCAGGATCGACTGGGCGGCCGGGTCGTGCTCGGCCTGCGACAGCAGGTCGGCGGCGATCCAGTCGGGATCGTTCTTCGCGTCGGCCACCACCACGATCTCCGACGGCCCGGCCAGGGCGTCGATGCCGACCACCCCGTACAGCCGGCGTTTGGCGGCGGTGACATAGGCGTTGCCGGGGCCGACGATCTTGTCGACCGGCGCGATGGGGCCGGCCCCATAGGCCAGGGCGGCGACCGCCTGGGCTCCGCCGATCCGCCAGATCTCGGTGACGCCGGCCTCCTTGGCGGCGGCCAGCACGGCCGGCGACAGCCGTCCCGGCGGCGTGACCATGGCGATGCGGTCGACGCCGGCCACCTGGGCGGGCACGGCGTTCATCAACACGGTCGAGGGATAGGCGGCGCGGCCGCCGGGCACATAGACCCCGACCGCCTCGATCGGCGTCCAGCGCCAACCCAGCTCGACCCCGTCCTCGTCGGTCCAGGCCTGGTCGGCCGGGCGCTGGCGGGCGTGATAGGCGCGGATGCGGCGGGCGGCGAAGGCGATGGCCTCGCGCACCTGCGGCGAGGCGGCGGCGGCCCCGGCCTCGATCTCCTCGGCGGTGACGCGGATGGTCTGTTCGGTCAGCTCGACCTTGTCGAACTGCTTGGTGAACCGCAGCACCGCCGCCAGCCCCTCGGCCTTGACCGCCTCGATCACGTAGCGGGCCGCGGAGTCGACGTCGTCGGGCGCGCCGCGGCGCTCGTCGAGGAAGGCGGCGAAGGCGGCGGCGAAGCCGGGATCGGAGGCGTTGAAGCGGCGCATGGGCGCTATCTAGGGCCT